>CAWVWD010000328.1:0-5458 GCA_963933585.1 uncultured Saprospiraceae bacterium | reverse complement strand
GATTAAGTAAATATTGGTAAGCTGCAAAAACATCAATTGCACCCATTCCGTAAACATTATCTTCGCCTGAAACACCTAAATCAGTAGCGGAAAAATATAATGCTAATTTTATTTGACGACCAGTAAGTGTTGGAAATGCTTGTTTTAATAACAAAACAGCACCGGAAACATGTGGAGCTGCCATCGAAGTTCCTGATTTAAAAGAATAGGTTCCATTCAAATCTGCAGAACGAATATTCGAACCGGGAGCAGAAACTTCAGGTTTAATTAAATAAGAACCAGTATCGCCACAAGTAGAAGGGCCACGACTTGAAAAAGAAGAAATAGACTGATTTGTTCCATTGACACTTAATGCTCCGACACAAAAAACACTGACTAAATCATTATTTACATTTTTGGGAGGAGTTATCGTTGAAACTGTTGGCCCGTTATTTCCCGCTGAGAAAATTACAGCAATGCCGACAGCTTCTACTGCATCGAATAGGTTTTGATACATTCCTCCGCATTGTGAATTACTTGCAGAAGGATCCTGCCAAGAGTTACAAATTACAGTTGGCATATCATCAATCGTGGTAGAATCACCATCTGGATCGATTGCCCATTGAAACGAAGCCATATTATCTGTTGAGCCACCACCACAAATTGCTTTTGAACCCATCCAAGTCGCATCAAATGCTACACCGATTGTATCGTTATGTAGTCGGTCAAGTCCAAGCATTGTTCCTATTGTGTGCGTTCCATGGCCATTACAGTCACTTGGTATATTCGTCCCATCATTATAATCAAACCAAGTTTCGGCACTTGGTGAAAATAAACCTTCATATTTATAATCAAATGCAGGATGATTCGGTTCTACACCAGTATCAATACTTAAAGCTTTCGTACCAAAACCAGTATATCCTAAAGCCCACATTGCTGGAGCATTAATTGCTGCCAAACCGGGTTCTATTCCGTTTATTGCCATGATTCCTTCTGTCTTATCCTCACCAATTTCAGTAGTGAATTCATCTAACTCCAAAAATCCATTTAAATCTAAATAAGCGATTTCAGCATAATTTGATAATACTGGTATTAAACTTATGTTGACTCGAACCTTTATCAAATTGACAATCCAGTACTGCTCGATGGAAGCGTTATCGATAGACGGATAACGGCGTAATTGATCTATGATATAAGGTTGTGTTGTTGCTGATTTTTGTTTTAATAATCGAATTACGGTCTCCGTTCTCTCCGGTATGGATGTATTATTTTTATCAAATTGTTTTCGCAATGCTTCCGCATCAACTCTATCGGATAGTAATATGGAAATTTCTTTCCATTCGTTCGGGTTAGCCGCATAAGCATATTGGAGTCGTTCACTAACTTTAGAATTGTCACCGATCATTTTCGGTTGGGAATTGGCAAACGTAATTGTAAAAAGTGTGATGATTAGTAAGGCATATTTCAGCTTCATATTTAGTTATTTTATTTTTTTGTTACTTGGTTTTTTTACGCGTTAAAGTATTGAAAAAGCCAAATAGACTTAAACTCGATATGCTCAAGGAATAGTCTGTTATTAAGACCTTTTCAATACGCTCAACTTAAAATCAAAAATACCAATCGAAAACACGAATTCGAAGTCGCAACTACATTTTGATGTGGTTGTCTCTCTAAAATACAATTATGAAATGATTTGGCATTTTTTTTGTTCAGTAAAGGTAACCATTGAAATTATAAAAGGAAAGTAACTATTTAGGATAAGAGCATACAATACAGTAAAAAGGGTAATTCGAGTTGAGTAAATATTGAAGGAAAAGAGTTTAATTTTAAGAAAGTTGGAACGCCCTTTTTTTACAAAAGGACGTCACCAAACAAATCAACAACAACTATTTTTATTTTATAGAGGTAACGTATTTATTTATCCGTTACTTCCTATTTATTTCGAAGTGAGGATTCTATACTTGAATTTTAGTGTTCGGTATAATCAAATATCTTAAGGAAAGACAAATATGTGCAATTATCTTGAAGATAGGTCTTTTGAAATAATATTGTGTGACAGGACTTTTTGATAAAATTAAAATAGCACATATGTATAAAGCTTTATAAAAGATACATTTATGCCATTTGTGACAGATATTAAATATCGTATTTACGATATAAAAAAAAACGCTATGGCAGCGTAATTTTTTTGCTTTGTTTAAAATTTTCCCCTTTTATTAAGATAAAATATTTCCCAGGAGGGAAATCACTTTTTTTGATTGTTCTGAAAATAATCTCATTGACAGTCATTTCCTGGTTCAATAAGACTTTAGTTAAATTACCTTCCGTATCATATAATTCGATTGTAACTTTTTGTTCTTCCCGAAGTCTCAACCGAATTTTTTTAACTTCATCTTCATCAATAATATTTAAGATGTGAATATCATCTTTTTTAGAAACGGTTACGGCTTTGATTTCGCTATAAATCTCTTCACCATTTATCTCTTGCTTTAGTCTATAAAAATTAATTCCTGCTTCAAATTCTCTTGCTTCGAAAGTATAACGAGAATTCTCGAACCCAATAGGATTTTCAACTCGACCAATCTCTTGATACATTTCGTTGTCCACAGAATGTTCGATAACAAACGTTCCTAGTTTTTTACTAATCTTCCAAGTTAAATTAATGAAGCTTTGTCCTTCGATATATTTTCCATCGAAACTTGCTAAACCAATAGCAGCTGGTGAACTATTTTCGGTTATTGCAGCATTAGGATGATAGATTGCTTCCATTTTGTAATCTCCTGCTTTTGTAACGTCGCCTTCTTTTTGTGCAAAAGATTGTATTGTGATTGCTATTAAAATAATTACAAGTAAATATGTGTTTTTCATAACATTAATCTATTTTACTTTGAATATCCGTTCTCGCATTTGTAATTCTATTTTTATTAAATCGCTTTTTTAATTTACATAAGTAAAAGTCTTTATAATTAACCCTTATTACAATGATGATTTTTTATTATACGTGACATGACTGAATATGTTCTATGAATTAAATAGACAACAAGTATAGATATATTATCAATAATATAACGTATTAAACTTTCTTTTTCTGAAAAAAGTTACCATAAAATACATATATTTTATAGAAAAAGTGTGATAAATGAGGAATGACAATAAACAGTTATCCGTCTAAAATTCTAAAAAGACTGTTATATTTAACTTGTTTTAGTAGCTCCTATATAATATTATTTGACTCAAAAAAGTTGATATTTCTTTTGTTTGCAGGATACTGAAATAAATATAGGGTAACGAAAGACTTTGTTTATTAGTAATTAATAATCTATAATTTTAGGCGTGTAATCTAGTAAATTAATTATACACGTCATTAATCGATTATTACGTATTGGTAATTAACTATATGTATAAAACAGAGGGTATTTATTAGAAAAGTGTTGAAGTGTGTATTTAGAATTAGAAGTAATCTTAGTGAATTTCACATCATAAAAATTAGAAACTAAGTAATTGTGACGGTTTCTTATTCCCCTTTTATAGAAAAGGAATGGAATATTTTTAAACAATATTTATTTATATCTATTTTTAAATCTTTACTTTTGAGGCATTTTTCAAAAATGCTGATTTTGCAATCATTGAAAATAGTTTAATTAAGTATGATAACTATAATAATAGGAACAAATAGAACAAAGAGTGAAGCTGGCAATTTTGGGAAACAATATTATAATGAATTGGTCAGACAAGGAGAAGATGTCAATCTTTTGCACTTAAAAGATATCTCACCAAACCTTTATCATGCAGAAATGTATGATGAACCGATTCAGAAAGGATTATTGGAGGTACAAGAAAAATTCATGTTACCAGCGAAAAAATTTATTTTCATTATTCCAGAATACAATGGCGGAATGCCTGGGGCGGTGAAACTATTTATTGATGCACTTTCGATTCATGAGCGTAACGCAACGTTTAGTCAGAAAAAAGCAGCGATAGTTGGCGTTGCTGCTGGTCGTGCGGGGAACCTTCGAGGAATGGAGCATTTGACGGGAATTCTAAATTATCTGAATACAACCGTCCTTCCGAATCGACAACCATATTCTTCTATTTATAAATTAGTAGATAAGTCGGGAAAAATCACAGATGAGGCGACATTAAAGCTAATACAACAACATGTAGAACAAATTATAAAATTTTAACATGTCTTTAAGTTACACTAGAGAATAATAGCGTCTTTAATATCGTATTCTAAGCAAAAAGTGCAAAGAGTTTAACAAATGTATGGTTTTAACCTTTTGTGAAAAAAATATTACCATAATCATACATAGATATTAATAGACAAAACCGTTATTTGTAGGCGAATTATCAAATGATGAAAATTCTTTTGGTGAATCTATTGTAAAAACACACAATTCACTGATAATTTAATTTTAATTTTAATAAAACAAACAATGAAGAAAGTATCAAAATTAGCGATTGCAGTAGTTATGATGATGGGATTATTTGCGGGAACAGCAATGGCTCAAACGACAATTGCTTATGTAGAATCAGATGTATTAATTCAAGATATGGCTGATTATAAAAAAGCAAATATCGATTTGGAAACTTATGCTAAGCAGTTAGAGGCGCAATTAAAACAAGAACAGGAAAAATTCCAAGCAGAATATCAAACAGTTGTTGATTCTGTTCAAAGAGGTATTATTACGCCTCTTCAACAAAAGCAAGCGGAGGCAAGATTAGCAACAAAACAACAAAAACTAGAAGTAATCAGCCGTGACGCTCAAAACAAAGTACTTGCAAAAGAAAACGAATTATTTAAGCCAATTAACGAAAAATTCAGTACTGCATTAAAAGCAGTTGCTGCTGAAAATGGTTACACTTATATCGTTGATAAAAAAGTATTTTTATACTTTGAAGGTGGAATTGATGCGACTGAAAAAGTTAAAGCTAAATTATTACAGCCGTAATTTTTGATGATGACTGAAAATCGAGGAATGATAAATATTTAATCGGTTTTTCTAAAAAGTGATAGTTCATCTCGATGAGCTGTCACTTTTTTCGTATAAATATAATACGTATACATATTTAAAATGCTGATTTTTTTTCCTATTCTCAATAGGAAAAATTGAAAATCCGTTAAATAATAATCACCTTAATTTGACGACTTTTTAATTTTACGTCCAAATTACTAAACCTAAAAGCTACTTAAACTTCACAACGTGCTTCAAATACTTATCAAACGAAATTTCCTTAAAGCGCTCATTTTTAGATTTCAATTCGTAGAATAATTTATCCATGTTATTTAAGGTTTGTTGTTTGTTGTTATAATTCAACATGGCATTCATTTCACTTTTTGACGAAGCTGTTTCGATTTGTCGCATCACTTTATCCAATAACTCATTATTATTACCTAAGGTCGTACTATTAATTGCTTCTATCTTTGACTTAATATTTGCACTAAATATTTTAGATTCTGCGGCAATCGTTTCGTGCA
>CAWVWD010000327.1:0-5492 GCA_963933585.1 uncultured Saprospiraceae bacterium | reverse complement strand
CCGTGTCGGTTTTTAAAACCGACACGGTTTAACTGTCAAGGATTTCTGAACGAATACACTAGGCTATTCTTTTTTCTTAATTGTAAAATAGAATTTTGCTCCTTTACCTTGAGCTGAATCTATTCGGATTTCTCCAAAATTATTTTTAATAATTTTACTAACGATAGTCAAACCGATTCCGGTACTTTCGAAATCATCACGTTTTTGTAACGTTTGGAAAATTTGAAATATCTTTTCGTGATATTTCGGTTGTATCCCCGGACCATTATCACTAATACAAAACTCCCAATGTGTCTCTAAGTCTTTACAACTAATCTCAACAAGTCCTTTTTCTTTATCATTATATTTAATAGCGTTTGTAATAAAGTTCTGGAATACTTGCCGTATTTGAGTGCCATCATTAGTAATGATAGGTAAATTAGAGGTAATATTGATAGAGAAATGTGCTGGTTTTTCTAAATCATCAATTATCTCATTAATAACTTGTTTGATATCTAATATTTGGGTTTCTGAATTATTATGGCCTACTTTTGAGTATTGCAAAATACCTTCAATCAAGCTGTACATTCGTTCGACTCGACGATCTAGTAATTGTACTAATTCTTTTCCATCCTCGTCCAAGTTATTAAGATGATCCATAAGAAGCCAACTTCCGATTGTTTTAATTCCTCTAAGAGGAGCTTTCAAATCATGGGAGACAATGTGAGCAAAATCTTCTAATTCCTCATTCATTGCACGCAATTTCTCAATCAGTTCTTCTTTTTCTTTTTCTGCTTCTTGTCGGGCTGTAATATCTCTGGATACACCGATTATATAGACTTTATCATTAATTATAATTTTATTCAAGATACTCTCCATTAAGCGAGGTTCTTGGTTTTTAAATTTTTGTAATCGTTTGAAAATCAACTCTTTATTTGTTTTGAGCGACTGGCAAATACGTTCCCAGTCTTTCTTACTACGCATCTTATCATTAAGATCATAGATATTACTGCCAATGAGATTATTGACTGGAATTCCTAATAAATTAGCTGCTTTTTGATTGACAAAGAAGATTTTTCCACTTTCATCTGCGACCTCGATTGCATCCGTTGATTGGTCAATAAAGTGTTTGATTAAGGTTAGACTCTCTTCATATTCTTTAATTGTTTTTAATTGAGATTCAAGAATAGTAACGATTTCCAAAATATCTTCATCATTACCAATCTTCAAATTTTCTTCCGTAGGATAAATCGATAATACGGTATTCATAGAAGATTTTAGTTTTAACAGAATCGTCTTTTGAGCCTTTGCTTCTCGCCTCAATTGCTGATTTGCTTCTACTAATTCCTCTGAGCTAATATCTATTGCTCTCTCTAAAAGTAGACGATCTTCCTCATAATGATTATAGGAATATTCGATTGCTTTTATAAATGGCAACATTTCTTCTGGTATATTTTCAAGGCCATTAAAATATCGCTTTATCTGTCGTTTCAAAAGTCTATTCATTGATGCTGTTTGGATTTATTATAATTTTAGCTGGTTTAAATCAATATATAGTCATTGGTCAACATATTAAGATATCGATTTTTAATCAATTTTTTTGATAAATCCTGTAATTGAATTAGAAGGATACTTTTTCGTCTGTTGAGGTTATTCCGTCTGGCTGTCATTAGCTGGCAGATTTCAGGTTTAAATCACTATTTTCTAATAACTATCGATAAAATTATACTTCACCGATTAAAGTAATTGTCATCGTTTGATTATGTAATTCACAATTTAAGTATCCTGCAAAAGGAGAAATTTCACCGTAAGAATAAAAACCGATAGTTGGAATCGCTTCGCCGATAACTTCGTGAACACTTTCTATTTCTTCTTCAATTCGTTGATCTAAAACGAGTTTTCGACCAACACAACTGATTAAAATTGCTAAATCTGGAGGCGTCCCATTCCATACTTTATATCCGGATTCTGCGGCTTCAAAAGCACCATCAATTAATTTATCAAAATTTGCTTTCATCAATCTTACCGTTGCACCTTCGGGAATATCGCCAGCAAAAATCATACTTTGCGAATCTTCATCAATAGATAAGATGGTACGAACCAATGATTTTGAGTTTTCTTCTAATTGAATACTCAATGGAAATAATAAAGCACTCCCTGGTAATTCTTTTGCTTTATCGCCCAAATAACGTTTATATAATTCCAATGCCGATTGTCCATCTAATTCATATAAAACATTAGCATCAGATTTTGTTACCAAGCGTTTTGGACCAAAACTATCCCAACCACCTACAGAACCGTAACCAATATAATAACTATCGCCATATAGGCCAACGGTAACAATATTTCCGACAGTAGGGTTTTGGTTATAACCAACTAACGTTTTTTCAAATCGTGCTGCATCACCGGCTAATCCGCCCGTTACAATAACATTCGACTCCAGATACTCATTCAGTCCTTTTACTAATTCACTGCCATTCACCAAGCCACCATCTGAAATTACCAAAACGTGTTTTAATTTATCGCCTGTTAATTTTTCTGATAGTTGACGACCAGCATCGAAACTATCTGGACATTCATTGATATTAATAGTTGCAATTTTATATTTCGTTTTTTCAAATTGAATTGCGGTCAAAACAATAGAATCATCCAGAACTTTAGAACCAATGATTTCTCCGGAGGTAGAATTTATAATAATATCACTATTAGGATAAAACTGACTAATTTCTTCGTAGCAATTTTCTATTTGTTCTCTGGCTCCAAATACTAGAACCAAACAGTTTGACGAAATATCAGCGTCATTTCGGGACAGTTCCCAGCCATCGTCAATAGTCCATTTTCGTTGTTGAATTTTCATTTTATTTATTTTTATCGTAGGTCATATGTATTGTTAATAAGAAAGTCGAGTAGGTGGAAGACATTTTAAAGTGCTTTCCATCTATATCAAAATGAAGCATTTACATCAGAATGTTAAATAATGAATCATAATTCATTATTTAATATCATATCTGCTCCTTTTTCTGCAATCATAACAGTCGGGGCATTTGTATTCCCGGAAACGATGGTTGGCATAACCGAAGCATCAATTACCCTAAGTTTATCGATTCCAATTACTTTTAAATTTTCATCAACCACAGCTGCAGCATCATTTCCCATTTTGCAAGTTCCTACTGGATGATAAGATGTATCTACGTGGCTCAAAATCCAATCTATTATTTCGGCATCAGTAGTCAACTCTTTTTCTGGTCGAAGCGGTTTCAACCGAAAGGCATCAAACGAAGGAGCTTCCAAAAGCTTTTTTGCATAGCGAAATGCCTTGATAGCGAAGTCTTTATCATATTGATTATCAAAATAATTCAATTCAATAATTGGTTCATCTTGAATATTATTTGAGCGTAATGTGATGAAACCAGTACTTCTTGGTTGCAAAATTGTCGGTAAAATGGTAAAACCATCCTCTTTTGGTAAATCTCTTGGTTTTGCATCAATACGGTATCCCCATGTTGGTGCGAAGTGAAATTGCAAATCCGGTCGATTACTATTTTTATCAATAGTTGTAAAACCTCCAGATGAAGCAGCTCCGATACTTAGCGGGCCTTTTTTAAAAAAGAGGTAGCGTAAAGTATTGAATAATAAGTTAATTCCTTTCATTTGGGAATTAAAAGTTACTTTTTGTTTTGCTTGATAGCAAATTGGAAAAAAATAATGGTCTTTTAAATTTTTTCCAACACCTTTTAATTCCTGTTGTACTTCTATTCCATGACTTTTTAGTTCCTCGGAATCTCCAATTCCCGAAAGCATAAGAATTTGTGGTGAATGAATAGAACCGGCTGAAAGTATAATTTCTTTATCTGCTTTTACCGTCTTTGATTCGCCATGATGTGAAAACGTAACGCTTTCTGCTTTTTTATGAACAATGTTTATTTTAGTAGTTTGAGCATTTGTCAGAATCGTTAGATTTTTTCGATGTTTGGCAGCATTTAGGAAAGTAGAAGCGGAACTTTGTCGTTTCCCTTTGGAAATAGCTAAATCATAGACTCCTAAACCTTCCTGTTTTTCGCCATTGAAGTCATTATTTGGTTTTAGACCAAACTCTTTTCCGGATTGTTTTAGGGCCTTCCAAAGTGGATTTTGGTAGCGTTCAGATGCTGATGATATACCGACGAGGCCATCTTTCCCGTGATACTTGTTTTTCGTTTGCCAATGATTTTCAGACTTTTTAAAATAAGGTAAAACTTCTTCGTAGGCCCAACCTTTATTTCCCAAACTTGCCCAGTCATCATAATCTTTCCGATTTCCTCTAATATAAATCATTGAATTAATCAAACTACTTCCGCCCAAACCTTTGCCACGAGGGTAAAAAAGAACTCGATTCTTAGCATTTATTAATGGTTTTGGCGTTAAACCCCAATCGTATTCTGAATGATATAGCTGAGCATAAGCTAACGGAATATTGATATTAGTTGTTTCACTTTTTCCTCCAGCTTCCAATAGAAGTACTTTGTGATTAGGGTTTTTAGAAAGTCGATTGGCTAAGACACAGCCAGCTGAACCTGCTCCGATAATGATATAATCGAAATTCATAGTTTTTAGTAAATTTGGTTAGTGATACAGTCAAATACTTTTTTCAAGCAAGCTTTTAGAAATATTTATACTATACTTTGAAAGTGAATTTACGTTTATAGCCTATTGATAATCAAGGACAAATACACCAGTTTTTTTATTTGTTATGTTATTAAATCATTATTTTGGCAGCATAACAATTGTTAATAAAGTTTTCTTCTTATTTTCCTTAATGAAAAGAAACAAAAATGCCAATCGAAGATAGGAATCCAAAATCATAATCGTACTTTGATGTATTTGTTCTTGTGACATATCGATACTTTAAAACTCGTATTTCTTCGGTGAAATTTTTTTAAGATTTTTCACTAAAACCGATTTTCTACCTTTTGAGGCTTTACGAATAGATTTATCATAAAAGAAAAATCATACTTATAACTATATTATTGAGAAAGTAAATATAAAGGAAGTTTTGGAGAAATTGGAGAAGGTTTTTTGGATGTGTCTGAAAAAAATAATTCTTAAATAAGTGGGTTTATTGTTTTGTGCTTGCAAAATAATTTCAAAAAAGCGTTTTATTTATAGAGATATAACACCTGCTAATGTTTTAGAAATTCAATAAAGTGATCGAAACTTTCAACAATCGAAGCATTTTCGGAAAGTTCAATTGGATTAACAAGAACTTGATAACCGGACACTAAAATGCGTGTATCAGAGAATGAAGTTGCTAATCTATGGATATAATCTTGAACAGGTTGCTTGACAAATGCGCCAGAAAACATGGTAAAAATATAGTCTGGATTATGTATTTTATACACAGCAGCTAAATCATTAAACGGAACATTTTGACCTAAATAAATTACCTTATTACCTCGCTCCCGAAGTAGGTAAGTCAAGAATAAAACACTTAATTCGTGGATTTCACCTTCAGGAAGAAATACTAAATACTTTGC
>CAWVWD010000326.1:0-5496 GCA_963933585.1 uncultured Saprospiraceae bacterium | reverse complement strand
GAGCATCATCTTCTATGAAAATAACACGAGGTTCGTAAGGCGTATCGAAGATTTCATCATACAAAGCATAATGGTCCATGTCATCTTCCTTTATCATATCCAACAACTCCACCAATTTTGGACAATCTTTTCTCACTTCTTCCATATCCATATCGGCTTTGAAAATTTCCATATCTTCTTCCTTATCCTCTAAAGTCGTTTTGAGTAAAGCCTGTAAAAACGTCTCCATCGTATCCATATTTTCATTGGCGTGTTCTATTGCCTTCTCAAATACTTCGATGTATTCCTCCTTTACACTCGCAAAATAATATTCAGGAATTCGACCGCTGATTTTGATTTCAAGTCTTTCCGTCGGCACCCAATTTGGGTCTAATTTTTTGATGTTATCATGTTCGTCTTCATCATCCGCCAAAAGTTCAGTCAAGTGATTCAACTCATCTTCCTCCGCTTCATCTCTCAGTTCTATTGCTTTAGCAACTGCTTGTTCAAAAACTTCTTGCGAGAAAAGATTTTCTTCATTATCATTAAAGCAAATCGAAGAATAATCTTTGAAAGTCTCTGCTAATTCCAAACACCTTTGTCCTGCTTTATTCAACAGTTCCCTATTCGTATAATATTCTGAGTCCAAACGGTTTGCCATCACGGTCAAGCTACTAATATCATCATCTAAATCAATCGCTTTGTCATAAGCCGAATGCACAAAAGCCAGCATTTCGTCTTTATCCTCAAAAGGCGTAAATTTCTCCAAAGATGATTCTCCTATTGCCCAATACTCATCGTCGGTTGTGGCTTTCGCTTCTAATCTTTTTAGTAAATCCGCCCAAATAGTCATGTATTCTGCGGTCGTTTTATCGCCTTTACCTTCTTCACCGTAATAAGATAAGTAAGTAAGATTGCCATAGATTTTATTGACTGTTCGAGCGACGTCATCATAAGGCAATTCCGTTTCTATGCCGCCAAAAGTTCTATCTTCTACCAATTCTTCCAAATACGGTTCTATCTCCAATGAAGGTACTATTGTGTAAGGTTTAAGCTCTAAGGCTTCTCCTATAATTACGTTTATAGCATAGAACCAAGTCGCTTTGCCGATTTTCTCGATTTGTTCGGTTGTAAATTTTAGGGTATATTCTTTAGCTTCAGCTTCATCACCGACTGAGCTGATTTCGTAACCTAAAGCCGTTGCACGCTCGATAAAGTGTACAATATTGTGTTTGCCCCACTGACGACAAGTCACGATTTCTGTTCCATCTTGAAGTGTCATCGGTGCATCTACATAAAAATCTCGTTCTTTCTGAACTTCTGATTTTTTAGAAATTACGCCTTTTTTGCCTTGTAATTCGAGTGGAAAAGTTACTAATATCGTTTCCCATAACATCACATTGTTTTCTACATAATGCTTGACAATTGCTTGTACTAAACGAGCTTTGTTGAATTCTCCGTCAATGCCTTCGACATTGTATTTTGTATAATCTTTAGCCATTTTTAAGTTTGGTTAGTTATTCTAATAATAGTTGATGCCAATTGTTATATCAGACCTGACAGGTTTTCAAAACCTGTCAGGTCTTTACTATTAGACATATTTAAGAATTTATTTATTTATTTATTTACTTATTCCTCATCATAATCCATATCCCAAAATCGTTCGATGATGATTTCTTGTTCTTCTTCTGTAATAGATTCGTCTCCTTCATACCATTCTACTTCAATTAATCCATAAGTTTCTTCCTCTTTATTTTCGTCCGAATAAACTCTATCTAACTCAAATGATTTTCCATCATAAGTGCCTTCAATGCGTTCTACTTTGTCTGCAGATCCGTTATCATCTAACTCATGAATGTCGGATACAATCATTTTTATAGCCATAATTAAATTTAAATTTAGGTGTAAAATTATTGTTAGTAATAGTGAAAAAATAAGTTACATTTTAAGGTTTTAGACCTATTGTAAATACTACGATTTATTAATTAACAGTTAACAATTAAGAATTCACCGTTACTTTAATAGCCACAATTTAGAAAAAAAAACAAAAGCTTATAGCCCATTTATAGCCCATCTTTTTATCTTTGTGTATGAATCAAATAAGATTACTTAAAGAAAACATAGAGCGGAAATTTGGAAGTAAAATTGACAATGTTGCTACTCTAAAACGACTTTTGGCAAGTATTAATAAAAACTCTGATTTGGAATTGAGTTATAATACGCTAAGGCGTTTATTTGATTTTTTGCCTTCCACCAAACCCAATATTAATACCCTAAATAGTTTGTCTCAATATTTAGGATTTATGGATTTTCATTCTTTTTCTAATCAATTTCATTTTCCAAACTGGGAAACGTGGCTCTATGTTTTACGTTTAAAACAGCAAGCACAAATCACAACCGCAGTTATTCCTATCCTGAATCGGCAGTTAAATAATAAATACTTTTCGTTATACTTTATTGACCTTGCGACTCATTTCATCAATCAAAGAAATAGGAATGCTTGCCTTATTTTGTTTGAAGTGGAGATTGATAAAATAACACGAAGCGAACAGCTGAAAATCTGTTTGGCACTTGGATTGATACTCAGAAAATTTTATAAAAAAGATGAAAATTTTATTATTTCATTACTAAATAATGGTCGATTTAGAAGAACTGTAGTCTATAATTTTATCGATTATTCCTCTTTCAATATCGGTTATATGGAATTGATTGAGGCATCTATTTTAATAGAAAAAGAAGCAGAACACTTACTATTCTTAAATTTATTAAAAAGCTATGCGGCTTTTTTAAATGGTGAATCGAAAGAAAAACTTGGCTTATCAAAATCTTATAATTTACAAGGAATTTATCCTATTGTACAAGGTCGATATTATGCGAATCTATTGTACAGCAGTACAGTAGCTGAACAGCAAATTATTTTTGACCAATTATTGATACATTCCGAAAAGGCGAATAAGAGTGAGTTTTTTTTCGAGCTTATTCCCACCATTTTATTGTTAAAAAGACTGGATTGGATAAGTATCCTTTTTAGTAAATATTTTAAAGAAATTTTTGAGATTAATGAATTCAACAAACTAACACATTTAGTAATCCTTCAAGTTGCACAAGCATTGTTGTACATCAAAGAAAAAAACTACAAAAGTGCTGCTAACGAATTAAAAAAAGTGAACCCCTATTTAGCTTTTGATTCTTATATTGACTACATCATTTTGTTCTCTCTTATTGCTAAATATCATTTAAAGGAAGAACCGGAGACGGCTAAAGAAGAATATCTCAAATTGGTCAATAAGTTAGGTTTTAAGCTATTTAGCTTAGCGTTTTTGGAGAATTATTTTGAGGATTAAAAATTATAACGCTTCAATAAAACCATAGTTGATTTGTGTCGTCGGTATAATATCCGTGTTTTTAACAGGCGTTAAAGACTCGGCAAGCGGAATGCCATTGAGCCAATTAGCGGAACTGTAACCATGACTTTTGAAATACATGATTTGTCCGACTTCAAAGGTTTTTGGTACAAACCAATGATTTTCTCTATTGACTTCTTTGATGATTTTGAATCGAAGAGGGATATTTCTAAAAACGGTAATGGAGCTATTATCAATTGTTATCCATAGTCTAAAATGATAACGGAATAAGAATAGTAGATCTTCTATATCTGTCTTTTCAATAAGGAAAGTTCTTTCTATTATTGTATGATCAAAACCTTCAAAATAAGTACTGACCAATACATTTAATCGTTCAGCCGTAATTTCATATTTGACTTTTCGTTTATAACGAATCGCCTTTCGCTCCAAAGGAGGCGTTTCCATCATTTTCAAAAAAGCCAAATATGATTTATCCATTTTTAGTTATTTCTTCTTTTTACGTTTGATAAGTTCATCAATATCATTAGAATATGTCCAAGTGATTTGATATTCCCATTTTGTAATATTATTACCAATAATTTCATTATTACTATCTTCTTCGGCTTCAAAGAAAACCTTATTGTCTTCTTCAAATCGCTTAAAAACAGGATTTCTAAAAACTTTACTAATTATTCGATCATGTACAACAATTACTTGACTGATATGAACCAGTTTTTTTTCCGCCAAAGGCCAACGACCTCGATAGCGATTATACATTTGCTCAGGTTTGAATTCTCCTTTGATTTTTATAAAAAGTGTGTTGGTATATTGTTCTTTTGCTTCCTCAATATCCAATGTCTCGATAGGTTTCCATTCTTCTAACTTATCTTTAGATTTTAAAGCTTCCATCTTTTCGATAATACGAAGTTTGGCTTTTTCAATTTGAGAAATGATGTCACCATCATCCACACTAAAGCGAATAAAATCACATTGTATCAATTCCTCAATACCTGCTTGACGTGCTTTATCAGCGTCTTGATTGTCTAAGTGATGTGGTTCATCAATTTCTATGGCAAGGTCGATTTGTGGATAATACAAATCAATCAACGCATAGTTGGAGTCAGAGAGCGGTACGTAATGTTGCGTAAGTGGTTTGAGTGCTCGAAGCTTTTCGTCATGTAATAATGCAGTAATGACAAAGTTTTCATGCTTTTTTACACGAAAATCTTTCTTATTCTTTTTCAGATGAAAGGTACGGCGTATTTGTTCAATATAATGATTGTATTTCCAATCTTCCATTAGTCGTTACTTTGGTTTTATTTTGAGTGACAAAACTAAAAATAACTACAAAGCTTCCAAAATAAAACAGCAAAATAGTTAGAAGTGACTAAATGTCAATAAAGTAGTGATATGTTTATTCCTTTAATTGTTCCTCAAACCATAAAGTAGCTGCTTCGCCTTTCATTCGAGTGATTTTATCCGCTTCTCTTGAGTGTCTAATACAGTTTCTTAAATCGTCCATATCTTTAAATTTGGCCATAACTTTCTCTTTGCTTGATAATATATCTGCGAATTCATTCCAGTTTTTCTTATTAGTGAGGATGTCTTTTAATTCTTGTAAGTCTAAAAATTGAAACCAAAAATCAATATCTGTGCTTTTATTGATTGCTAAAGTGGGGTTTTTACGAAATTCTTTGTCTATTCGTCTTTTTAGTTTTGGTAGCAAATGACTTGGAACATGTGTTTCAAAATCTTGAATATTTTGAATGTTTTTCTTCTTTTTTATTAATGCGCTGAATTTTAATTCAACCGTTTCGATTTTAGCATCAAGGACTTTTAAATTTTCAGGCAAGTCAATGACTTTATCAAGTAATCTATTCTTAATTTCTAATAAAATAGTTTGCTTACGTTCTTCAATAAATTCATAATAATCATCGGTTGTAAAAGGCATTTTTAGTAAAATACCAACCGCTTTTTTAGAAATCAAATGTGATGCTAAGACTTGATAAACTTTCTCATTATCAGTATTGTTATCAAACATTTCTTTCAAATAAACATTAGGTAATTTATTTCTAATAATATGACGATTGGTGTAGCTTGATAAGTAGGTAGGTATGAATAATCGTCACTTTTTAGGAAGTATTTTTTTGTTAAATTTTCTCAAAAAATAGTT
>CAWVWD010000325.1:0-5500 GCA_963933585.1 uncultured Saprospiraceae bacterium | reverse complement strand
ATCTTCCTCTTTTACTTTATTTAAAACCTTTTTATCTGACTTCATTGCATCCACTAAATCCCATTCTTCATTGCGATAAGCTGCTTTAGATTTTGAAACAGCACGTTCTACATTATTTGCTTCACCATAAAAGGCTGCATTTGCATCTTGCTCCATTTGCATTTCCTTTCGGTTCTTCCCTGAATGTCCAAAACCGATATAAGTATTATTTAATTTTTGGTTTAACTTCAAAATCTCATCATCAAAAGGCGTTTCGATATGTACGACTTTTGCATCTTGATTAATATTCATATACTCGCCATCCGCCAAATCTGCACCGTCTTTCCAATAAGTACGAACACCAGTTTCATAATCGCCGCAATGAATCGTATTGATTATAATTCCTTTGGTAATTGCGGCTTTACAAGAAATCTTATAGTCGACTTTTCCTTGATTAAACGGTTCATTTCCTGCTATAATAATCAACTTCAAATCGTCATTGCTTTTCGACCATTCCAAATCATTTGTTACATTTTGAATTGTCCAACCACAGTATTCATTACCACCATTTGTTTTTAGTTCAAATAGCTTTTCCGAAATTAAATCTAAGTCTGTAGTCAAAGCTGAAACTTGTCGAATATAACCTTCTGCAAGAGACAAACCACTATTTCCATATTCATATAATGCTAATTCAATATCTGGAATTTGACCATCCCGCTTAGATGAAGCTAACTCGTTAACCATCTTCCAAAGCTGTGATTTTGTTTGATTAATCAAACCGCTCATAGAACTTGAAGTATCTAAGCATAAGGCAACTTGAATTTTTGATCTTACCTTATTTCTGTCTGGGGAGATATTAGAATTAGTAGTTTTTGGAGCACATGAAAGTAGCGTAATTAATAAAACGTACATCCCAATTGATAACTTTTTCATAGCTTATTTTTTATTTTAGATATTTGGTGGTAAGTTCTTTTTTTTTAGGTAAAGATGCAAAAAAATTATTTTCTGGTGTGTTTCAGATTGCTTTGATTGAGACTTACATTAAATAATGTAAGTATTATAATAAGGTAAATCAAAAATTAAAGTTTGATTATTAAAATGTTTTGGGTGATAAAATAACTTAATTGAAGATTTTAAAAAGTCGATACTTATAGGAAGTTAATTATATTGAAGTATACGAGTAAGCACAATATTCTAAGATTTTCAACCTCAACCTATTGCGGTACCTATCACAACCTTATAAACCTTGAAAAATATTTTTTTCTTTTAAAATAATCAGTCATCGGATTCGCCAAAAAATTTATGTTTGTTGAAATAACAGCAGAAAAGGTATTCTTTAGATTTTGTTTATTATTTCTATGAAAAAAAAGCAAGAAAATTAAATCTGAGTAAAGTAAAAGATTAATATTGCATAATCTAATTATATTAATTCAAACTTAATTTCCACTTTTTCGACGCCATTCACAACCAGCGCTAAACGATGTGAGCCAACATAATGCTTTCGTGTAGTTAAGTTTTTGAAATGTTGCTTTCGCTTAAAAGCATAGATTTTATCTGTTTCAAAAGTATTTTCAGTTAATTGAAAAATTTTACGCGATTGTGTTCCATTTGATTTCATATAATATACAGCATATTCGATACGCAACTTTATCGTTTCCCCTTTTGTGTGCTTTAGTTTGAATGAAAAAGTAGCACTATTCCCTATTTTTATTTTTAGTAATGAAATCTCTAAATGAGTAAAATAAACTTCATTTGGATTGTCAAAACCAAATAACAGCATTGCTCTTGTATTTCCTTTTTTTAATAAGGTTCTCAAAGCATGTTTTACTAATTTATTGCGATTAATATTGGCACCAAACCAGCTTTCGCCAATATTTAAGACCAAATCTGAATGATCTTTTGAAATATCATTCAGATTATTCGCCACGCTTCTTCGAACATATTCCGATTCATCATCTTTTAAGATTTCCAAAATCGGCAAAATAGCAGCCGGATTTTTCTTAAATTCCTGTAGTGACATTCCCCAAGGTAATCTTGGACGACAACCTTCGGAAGCTAAACGACGAATATGATGATTTTCAGATTTCGCCCATTCCAACATTAAGTCCATCATCGTTTTAGTATATTTCATAATAAACGGACGCACCGCAAACTCAGAACTACACAACATTGTAAACAATTGTAATGCTTCTACCGATGCTTCATAATCATCCAAACCGTAAACCTCCACAAAGTCTGGAAAGAACATATATTCAAACTTTTCACCTAAGTCCGCTCCTACCCTTTTCATTATCTCTAAAGCCATCCGATAATCCTTTGGCAAAACTTTGCCTAAGCAAATTGTAATATGTCTCATTCGCTGTTTCAATTCTCTCATTTCCCATTCTTCATCAAACAAGCTTTCGAAAAACTTTGCTTTCGGAAATTCGGGATAAATCGATTGAAAGTGAGTCGTGAATTCCTCAAAAAACGAAGTATTGTACTTATCTTTTAATTGAAAGTCTGCCATTTTTTTATTTTTTAATAAATAAGTAAATAAGTAAAAATCCATAAGACTGAAAAATTAGGTACGAATATATGATTTTCAAGTCAACGTTCTACCCCCGAACGTGTTTGAACTGTATTAAACATAAAATCGAACAAAATACAGTTGTTGTATTAATGGCAATTAATTGAAAAGAAACCTTATCTAATGACAGTCTTTAATTGAGGAAATAGGAAATAAATAACCTACCCAAGTTTTGCGAAACTCCCTTGATATGGGAACCCACAAGTTATTTTTATTTCAGACGGGGAAAAAATGCAGATATAACCATCGTTATGACGAGTATTTTTAACGTTGTGTAAAGCAAAAATAGTAAGGTAGATTATCTATTTTCGTTCCTTAACTATTAACAACTAACTAAGCCAAAACAATAAAAATGATTTTTGATACTATAATAATCGGTGCGGGACCGATTGGATTAGCTTGTGGAATTGAAGCGAAGAAAAGAGGTTTATCGTATTTGATAATTGAAAAAGGGTGTTTGGTGAATTCCATTTTTAATTATCCAATGAATATGACCTTTTTTTCCACTTCAGATAAAATTGAAATTGGAGATATTCCTTTCGTTTCCATTAATAATAAACCGACTCGTGAAGAAGCATTGGAATATTATCGCAGAGTGAAGAAGCATTGGGAATTAAATGTGAATTTATATGAAGCAGTTTTGGATGTTCATAAGCAAGATAATCACTTTGAGGTAATCAGTTCTAAAAGTAATTATGCTGCAAAAAATGTCGTTATCGCAACCGGTTTTTACGATGTTCCAAATCAGCTAAATATCGAGGGCGAAGACTTGCCAAAAGTTCGTCATTATTACGATAATCCGCATCGCTATATTGACCAAAAGTTAATTGTCATCGGAGCGGGAAATTCAAGTTGTGATGCCGCTTTGGAATGTTGGCGAAAAGGAGCAGATGTAACGATGATTATCCGAAAAGAAGATATAAAGTCATCGGTAAAATATTGGATAAAACCTGATATTGAGAATCGAATTAAGGATGGAGCAATTAAAGCTTACTTTGAAAGTACGATCGCTAATATTACGGATAATCAAGTGATTATTAATACACCCAATGGACAAATAAAATTAGAGAACGATTTCGTTTTGGCTTTAACTGGTTATCAACCAAATTTTCCTTGGTTAGCAAAGTTAGGTTTAGAGTTTTCGGAGGATGTTACTAAAACCCCTTATCATAACGAATACAGTTATGAAACGAATGTTCCGAATATTTTTATTGCAGGCGTGGTTTGTGGTGGCATGATTACCAATCGATGGTTTATTGAAAATGCACGATTTCATGCAGAAAGAGTAATGGATAAAATTGTGGAAAATAATATGTAAATTATAATCTGTGAAAAAATAATAAATGCACTGATATTTCTTGCGCTACTTCCTAACAAATGATTCTTTCGTACGATGTGGCGTTCTAAATTTCGGTTTCTACACTATTTTATTTCAAAATAGTTATTATGAAAAATCAACAATCAGAACAGTATTTTTTTGGTTAAATTATCTATAATAGCATGGTTTTATATCAATCTACTGTATTTTTACTTTACAGGAATAATTGCCACTAAAAGGCACAGTTTATGAATTATCAAATTTAAATACAGAGTTATAACTTATAAGCTTAAAATCAAGACTAATAGAACTATGTGTAACGTAACATTAATTCATAAATTATTTCTAATTTTTATCATTTATTTCAATTTTCCTTTCATCGCTTTTAGCCAAGATATCATTCACGGCTGGCAGGTATTTAACACCAGTAATTCATCTATTCCAGATAATCATATTTGTGATGTAAAAATTGATAAAGACGATATAATGTGGGTAGCAACTTGGTCAGGAGGTTTGGCGAAGTTCGATAAGTTAAGTTGGACGGTTTATAATCCAGCAGTTTGTGAGATTCCGAGTTATTCGATTAATCAAATTGATATTGATAAAAGTGGTAAAATCTGGTTGGCTACAAATGGTGGCGGAATTGCATCTTTTAATGGTTTAATTTGGACGACCGTAGAAATTCCGGGAAATACAGCGACGAGTATTGCGATAAGCAAAAAAAATGATAAATTAATCGGTACGCCAAAAAATGGTTTATTCCTTTTTGATCATACCGGAAACCTAACAAAACTATGGGGAATTGAGGAGCGGATGGATAATATGGTTTATCATGTGACTTATGATAATAATGGTGATGCACTAGTGAGTACAATGCAAGGTCTATTTAAATTCAAGAAAACGGTTCGTGACGGTTTTTCGACTACTTTTGAAGTGCTCAGAGAAGAACATACGATACGAAGTATGATGGACAAAGACGGAAGAATTCTCGCAGTAGATTATGACACTGAAAATATTTTCATTAGTAAGGGAAATCGTTGGGTACAAGAAAAAAATCCGAATGATGATATTATGATTTCTCTTAATGGTGATGGACATGATTATGCTGCAAGCACGATGGTTTTGTATAAAAGCGGCCGTATTGTAGTGGGAACTCGATATTTTGGTGGTTTGGTTTTACAGCCACATAAAGGGAATATTTGGAGTCCAATTTTACCACCTTATGCTGGTTATGATTTGCAAGGTGGCGTAAAATGTCTGGCAGAAGGAAAAAATGAAAGTATCTGGGTTGGGACATATCAGAAAGGTTTGATGATTCCGATAGAACCTGAACCTGATACAACTGGTACAATTCAAGGGCCGCCATCAAGTGATGCTGAATTAGAAAAAGCTCGAAGATTAATGCAACGCCGAAGAATAATCATTAAAGATACAATTAGTGTAGAAGGAGGTGAGATTGATCTATTAGTTTGGGATGCTCAAAAGCCTGATGGCGATGTAATTACTTTACTTTTCAATGGTAAAATATTATTAGATAAGTATGAAGTTACGAAAGAACCAGCACGAATTCGATTGATAATTGAGGAAAACAAACCGAACAAACTCGTGATGTACGCTCATAATACTGGCAAAGT
>CAWVWD010000324.1:0-5505 GCA_963933585.1 uncultured Saprospiraceae bacterium | reverse complement strand
ATAATCATGTTTTTAACCGTTTTGATAGCTTGATTTCCAAATACGTAGAAATAATCATTGATACCATCGTCATTTGGTGAAAAGGCATTTGGTACAAAAAGTGGTTTGTAAGGTTCTACAAAAACGGTTACAGAATCGTGTGCTGGACAACCAGTTGGATTGGTAGAGGTTACGTTGTAAGTCGTCGTAATTACAGGAAATGCAACTGGATTTGCACAAGTATTACAACTTAAACTTTCAATTGGTAACCAATTGAAAGGAACAGAATCCAATGTATTGGCTTGAACCAATAAATCAGTCGTAAACCCTAAACTTATCGTAACGTTTTCTCCTGCGTCAATCACATATTCCCACGGTTCATTGACCGTTACTGCTTCTTCAAATACACACCCTAAATCATCTTGAATAGAAACAATATATGTTTCTGCATATAAATCGGTAAATGTACTGGACGTTTGGAAAATCGTATCGGTATTAATATTATAAGTAAACGGAGGCGTTCCACCGGCTACATTTACGGTTAATTGTCCATCATTGACATTAAAACAACTTGCGTCAATTACATCAAAACCGGTTATAATTAAAGGTGTTGGTTGCGTTAAAGTTAGGGTGTCATCAATAAAGCAAAGATTACCATCTACAACGGAAACACTGTAAAATCCTGCGATTAAGTTGTTAATAACACTATCAATTCCACCAATTAAATTCCAATTATAACTATAATTTCCAACGCCACCAGTCACGTATGCGGTAATGTGTCCGTCATCGCCATCAAAACAAGAAATATCATAACCTTCTAACCAAATATCTAAAGAATCTGGTTGAGGTACAAAAACTTGAAACAAACCTTGACAGAGATTATTATCCGTAATGGTTAGATTGTAAATTCCTGTTGGAAGGTTTGGTAAAGAGTTCGCTGAAACTGGTCCATTTCCCCAATCAAAGATGTAAGGAGCTAGACCATTTCCAACGGTTGCGGTGATAGAACCATTGGCATCACCATAACAAAGTGGCGGAATAATGAAATCATCTAAACTATCCAACTCTAATTCTAATTCCCAAACTCGAAACGTCATCGTCGTATCACAACCGATATCATCGGTTACGGTTACATCATAGAAACCATTCGGAACATTGATAATCTGATTCGTTGAACTGGTAACTGGCGACCAGTTATAGGTATAAGGTGCGACTGCTCCATTGACGATTAATTCTAGACCACCATCTTGTCCACCGGCACAAGTTGGCTGGTCAAGTAAGGTATCGACTTCGTAATAATCAGGTGAGGTGATGACTGCTGTTATTATGGTATCACAACCAAGTGCATCTGTGAAAGTTACGGTGTAAGTTCCTGCTGCGAGGTTTATTAAATCTTGGGAAGTTGCTCCATTTGACCATTGATAGTTATGTGGTATAAATGGATTATTGACGGTTACGTCAACTGCTCCGTCTTGATTTCTTGCACAGATAAGATCTTGAGTATTTGAAAATAGTTGTATAACGTTTACAGTTTCACAACAAGCTTCTACCACAACTTCCTTGATTTTTGTCACTCGACAACCAACATCTGCCGTTGCACGCAAACGAACGAATTTTTTGCCTGGAAGATTATAAGTAACCGCATGACTTCCTTGAGTGGTTAAACTTCCTGGAGTTGAGTTTTGACCAAAATTCCAGTTCCAATTTGTTATAGTTCCTGCTGAATAGTTCGACGCATCTGTGAAAGTCACTATTTCTCCGGCACAAACCGTATCGCTATCCATCGTGAATTCGGCTTCTGGTCCAAGAAAAGTTCCCGTTCCGCCCCATGTTACAGAAAAACCATTTCCCGAATTACTAAAATTATTCGCCACTAAGGCGTAGGATTTTCCGGAAATCATATTCAACGCCGCCACAAAATTATCATCCGTAGCTGCACAACCAGGTGTTTCTGTAAGGTCGGTGCTGGTTAGACTTAGACCCGTTCCACCGGTACAAGCCACCCAGTTAGCAAGTGGTTGACCAACATTTTCACCGGAAGCCATACAACGTAATTCCGTTTTATTGGCACAATCATTCAAACCTCCTGGTAATTCAAAAACCATAAAATCTAAGTCATCGTCTGGATTATTTGGTGTCAAAGTGAAAGATAATGTTCCGGGAGCGTCACAAATCCATTTATACCAAGCCGAAGCATATTCTTGTCCCATACAGGACATCGGATTAATTTCATTTGTCAATGTTCCTACACCAACCAATGCTGGGACCGTAAATGCAGATTTATCACAAAGTACAGTTCCAATTGGACAGTCAGAAGTAGGATTTGGTGGAGCATTATAATTGTCCACACAAATTCGGAACGTTCCCGAAGTTGCTACCCGACTATCCACTCTAATAAAGTATTGTTGTCCAATCGTTAGGTTATTGGCAAAACCTTGCACGGAACCACTCGCCGTAGCATCTGTCGCACAAGTGATTTCGGTTGTTGCCGCACAATTATCATAAATGGCAACTTCAGGAAAAGGCATTGTTCCCCAGTTTCCATTATTCACGTCACCTAATACAACTACCGAAAGGTCGGCTGCAACAGCGGTAAATGAGAACCAAACATCATTAATTGTAGCCGCCCAACAAGCTGGAGATGGGGTTGCTGATGCTGTGGCAGCAATAGTTGTATAAGCTCCTGAGCCGGAACAGTATGCAACAGGACTGCTAATTACAATGGCGTTTATGCAATCATCATTTGTTGGTTGTGCTATACTAATGATAGAAATAAGTGTAAAAATAGCGGTTATAAGGATTCGTGTAAATGTTAGATGTTTCATATATTTTATTATTACCAATTGTTTGTGATTGGATTACTTATATATAACAATTTTTTATAAATTATATTTTGCTATGTAATTTTACATAAAGAACTGTTTACAACAAAATATTGATGCCTAAGAGTCCATTTTTTTACTAGAAATTATGATTTATCTAATAAAGATGTGAAATCATTTTGCTTTTAGATATGAGATTCATTCCCTTTGTGAATTATGAGATGAATTGAATAATCACTTTCAATAATTTTTAGCCGTTTCTATGATTTCTCAAATCGAAGTTTGTGGAAAGCTGATGATATCAAACGTTTGATTACCGGTGTTTTGTGCTTGTCCCGAAATTGACTCAAAAGAATGGACTGGAAGACATGATGGTAATTGAATTTATGGCAAAAAAGAAGGGTCATTTATCGAATTTCAAAATTATCAAACCTTTAGCGGATGGTTGTGATGAAGTGGCTTGGCGGTAGTGCAAAAAATGCAAAGAGAAGTCACTTGTACGCCAGGAATGAAATAGGGAAAGTTTGTAGTTGATCGTATTTAGTCGGTAACCTCGTATAAACGAATAAACCGATATGGTCTCAATAAAAAAGGAGCATTTCAACATTTTGAAATGCTCCTTTTAGATTCAAGTTAAATCTAAAGAATAAGTAGAAATGAATTATTTATAGTTTAGATTTCATACTCCAATGATTACGCTTGTAAAGACGGAATACGTAAAACTTGACCCGGATAAATCTTATCAGGATGTGCTAACATTGGTTTATTTGATTCAAAGATGAATTGGTATTTCGCACCATTTCCATAATGATCTTGAGCAACTTTCCAAAGTGTATCTCCTTTTTCAACGGTGTAAAAACGAGTATCTTCAACGCCACGAGGAGTTCCTTCGTCAGAAGGCATCACATCTATTTGATCATCTACAGAAGAAATTCCTTCTACATTACCAATCGCTAAGATTACTTTTTCACGAACTTCGTTAGAAGCTGTGATTCCACTTACTGTAACGGCATCGCCATCAACTCTGATATTTAGTGCTTCTACTTTCAAACCTAAACTCGAAATTGCTGCTTTTAGAGCAGTTGACATTGCTTCATTAGCACTATTATCGTTATCAATTTTTTCTTCTACTTTCTTTTTCTTACCACCGAAAAGTTTCGTACCAGCATTTTTAACAAATGAAAAAAGACCCATGTTATTTAATTTTTTTATGTTTAAAATTTAAGGTTTTTCGTAAACCACCTTTTGGACGATTTAAGTTACCAAAGTAACAAAAAAATGAGCTAATAGCTAATTCCATTGATGTGTTGATGTATTGATATATTGTTGATTAGTAGTAAGTCAAGTTAATAGTGTCGGGTAGATTTTGTATCAAAATTTCTTTGCATAGCCATAGTGATGAAAATAAATTTTAATGAAGTTACCGGCGTTCGTTCCAAAACGGTTGCAAAATCTTCAATCGCACCAGCATAATCTTTTGCTTCTAATTTTGCAGAACCTCGACTGTGAAAACCTTGTGTATAATCTGGATGAAGTGTACATAATTCATCAATAATGTTAATCGCTGAACCGAAATTTTCATCATATTGAACATAAGCATGACCTAAACCGGAAAGTACAGATAGATTATAAGGATACTTTTGTACGAATCTTTAAACATTGTTAAGCCGTTTTCCCAAGTTCGAGTTTGGTTGAAAGCTAAAACTGCAAAAGAATAAACCGATGTATAATATATAGGTGTAACGTTCCGCTATGACGGTTTCTCCAAAAGAAATGATTTGAATGACTAATGCGATATTGATGAAAAAGAATAGAAATCCGAAGATTAATTCTTTTCGGAATAACTTTGCAAAGTATAGAATGGCTATTAATATAAGTGTAAATACTGGGGAAGAGTATAATTGAGTTGGCAAGCTTCCTCTTGTTTTGAGCGGAAAAGCATGAAACGCACTTAATCCAAATGGAAGTAATAATTTGGTGAAATAGAACTGAATACCATAAAAAGCGAAGAATACTCGGTCACTAAAGCCATAAAGGTTGGTAATATTGGATATTTTGCTACTTATTTCATTTTTTGCCCAAAGAGAAACGTAAGCAAAGAGCAAACGGATGAGTAAAAAAGGTATTTTTTGTGATAATTTATTCATTTGTGACATGGAAGCTGTAAAATACCGATTCAGGAGTAAAAATATAGCTGATAAAATAATCGCTAAAGTCTTTGATAAACAGGTAGTTATGAACCAAATTGCTGTTATGATAAGGTACTTATTTGTTCTGCTTTTTTGTAAATACTTCGTATAACTGATTAAAGCCAAAAGGGAGAAGCAACCATAAAGCACATCATTCAAAGCTGAAACCCAAGAAACCGATTCTACGTGCAAAGGATGTATTTCGAAAAGCACTGAAATGATAATAGCAGCGGCTGAATGCTTTGTCCACACTATCATTCAGCGGTATACTAAGTATATATTAAATAGATGTACGAGCAAGCTTAATAAATGAAAATAAAAGGGATTTGCTCCAAAAAACTTAAAAATAATCGAAAACGATAAAAAACTTAAAAGACGATATGCCAAGTTAATTGGCTCGGTAAATATCGTAATTACGTTTTTTAAGGTTAAATTCCGGATGATTTCGTTCGTAATAATGTGTTTTAGGTCATCAAAGGTGACAAAATCATCATTGAGTGACATTGAAAATACGA
>CAWVWD010000323.1:0-5508 GCA_963933585.1 uncultured Saprospiraceae bacterium | reverse complement strand
ATCCAAGGATGAATTTAACAAATTGCAACAGGAACAACACATCCCATTGGCGATATTGAAAAACCAAGTGCTAGACATTAAATACTTATATGAACAAAAATATTTTGAAGATTTTAGACATTTAAGCTTTGATGCTATTATGGAGAATTTTAATGATGCACTTGGAAAGTCTGAACGCATAAAGAATACTGTTTTTCCGATGCAGTATAATTGGTATATGCAATATGCTATTTGGGTCTTTCTAATTTTATTACCATTGAGTTTAGCTGGGTATTTTGGTTTATGGTTTTTACCATTATCATTTTTAATCGGATATGTATTCATACTACTTGAGTATTTGGGAAGACATATAGAAAATCCGTTTGAAAATCATCCGAATGACACACCAATAGATGCACTTTCCAGAACAATAGAGATAAACCTGAAAGAAGTACTAGGCGAGTCGGATTTACCACCAAAAATAGAACCCATGGAAGGGAAATATTTATTATAAATAAAATTAAAATATAAAAAATGGACAAACCAAAAATAGTTGATAGAAAACCTATCAAAGTAGAAGTGACAAAAGGAGAAGACCAGTATTGGTGTGCCTGCGGTTTAAGTAACAACCAACCTTATTGTGATGGCTCACACCGCACGACCAATATTACACCTCTAAAGTTTACCCCGGAAGAAAGTGGTGATGCCTACTTGTGTATGTGTAAACACACTAAAAATCCGCCCTATTGTGACGGCACACACGCCACTTTAAAAGAAGAAGCCAACACTTCAGAAGTGCAAGCTCCCCTCAGCTCTGGTTCAACCAAAGAAGAACCTACATTGGCTTATATTAAAGCTTTGGCAAGAGATGGATTGAGTAAAACAGGACACCATGGAGAAATGGGAGCGATGGGAGTTCCAATACCAGAACTACCTCAATGGAAAGACATTCAAATTTTAGCAGCACAAATGGCAACTAAACCATTAATGGAAGATGTTGCCGTAAATTCTGAATTAATAATTGGACCAAATGCTAAAAAGCCTTTAAAATTAGATATTCCTCTTTTTGTATCTGATATGAGTTTTGGTGCCTTATCAGAAGAAGCTAAAATTGCCTTATCAAAAGGTGCTGAATTGGCTGGTACTGGAATTTGTTCAGGAGAAGGAGGAATGTTGGAGGAAGAGCAGCAAGCCAATAGCAAGTATTTTTATGAATATGCGTCTGCAAAATTTGGTTTTGATTGGGAAAAACTAAAAAGAGTACAAGCTTTTCATTTCAAAGGCGGACAAGGTGCAAAAACGGGAACAGGTGGTCACCTTTCAGGAAATAAAGTAATTGGTAAGATTGCCAAAGTAAGAAATTTAAAAGAAGGGACACCTGCCGTTTCTCCTCCTACATTTGACGACCTAAATACAACCGAAGACTTTAAAGCTTTTGCCAATAAAGTCCGTGATATTACTGGTGGTATTCCAATTGGTTTTAAGCTTTCTGCCAATCATATTGAAGAAGATATTCAGTTTGCCTTGGATGCAAGTGCAGACTACATTATCCTTGACGGAAGAGGTGGAGGAACTGGTGCTGCACCTTTGATTTTTAGAAATAATATATCCGTTCCTACCATTCCTGCATTAGCAAGGGCAAGATATTATTTGGATAAGGTTGGAAGAAAGGATGTAACCCTGATTATCACAGGAGGTATAAGAGTTCCCGATGATTTTATCAAAGCATTGGCACTTGGTGCTGATGGTATTGCTTTGGCAAATTCTGCAATTCAAGCTATAGGATGTGTAGCAGCAAGAATGTGTAACACGAATAATTGCCCTTCGGGAATCGCAACTCAAAGGCCAGAGTTAAGGAAACTATTGAATGTAGAAAAATCAGCCATACAACTATTCAATTTTTTATCTGCTTCAACAGAACTTATGAAAGTAATGGCAAGGGCTTGTGGTCACAGTCATTTGAATCAATTTGAGCAAAGAGATATTACTTCATGGAAGAAAGATATGGCAGAATTAACTGGGATTAGGTTCGCAGGAATGAAATAACGACACGCCAAATGGAAGAATTATAAGTGAGCTTACAATAGACTTGTTCTTATTTAAGAACAAGTTTGTTGTTTAAACCAATTAAAAATACAAAAGAATTATAGTGCATGAACACGTAAGAACTGCATTAGTAATAAATGCGATACCAAACATGAAACAGTTTGAAAAAGTCATAAAATATTTTGCTAAACTTTACGGCACTTTTGAAAACCACGGAGCAATGAATATCCAAAAATTAAGAACCACTGAATAATTATTTGGTGATGGAGAAATCATGGCTATGGCCGTAATTAAATTTCCAAATAAAAAAGCAATTGGAAATTCTCTATCGTAGTTGGTCAAAGTATTGACGATTGATAAAGTCAACCTATAACAGAATCTAAATTACAGTAAAACACAATTTAACGGAGCTTTGAACGCTGGGAATTACTTTTATTTTGGATTAAATTATTAATTTTAGGCTAAAAATATTTAAAATAAATTCATTATTTACTTATCGTATTTTTCTACACTGCGAAATCCACCATCAATTAATCTTTACGATTTCTAATAATAAAAAGGAGAAGATGATTACCATACCTCTCCTTATGTAACCAATATACTTGTTACTCGTAACCTTTTCCCTCTAGAACTAATTCTTCTTGCCCACTCACCACATTCATAAAGTCGTGACTTGTCATCGGCTGACTGAACATTGGAAAATCTTTTTCAATTGCATTATTATGTTCTTCAATGCTCAAACCAGCACAGCAATCTGTAAGAGTCACCACATTATAGCCGTTTTCATATGCCGTCCTCATAGTAGACTCTACACAACAATTAGTTAAAAAACCACCTATCGCAATATTTTTGATGCCCTTACTTCTAAGTATAAAACCTAAATTAGTACTGTGAAAGCCACAAAGTCCACGTTTACCTTCTACCACGACTTCTCCTTTTTGCGGAGTCAATTCATCAATAATCTTGACGCCCCATGTTGTTTTTTGAAAAGCATTATTATCGACAATCCCTTTTAAAATACCGTAAGGCGAACTCGTTAGTTCACTATAATTTTCTGTAAATGATATAGGAATATGAATCACCTGAACGCCTTGACTTCTAGCTTCTTTGACAAGAGCTAAAGTATTCGCTAACATGTTACTTTCATTCATCACGCCTTTAACGGCATCATGAAAAATACCACCCTCTGATGTAAAGTCATTCTGAAACTCTATTAATATAATTGCTGTTTCGTTCTTATTCATTTTTTCTCTTTAAAAGTTTAAAATTTGGTTTAACTAAACATTTACAATACTTAATTTTAAATCAAAATTAGTTTACAGAAATTAAAGGTTGTATCATAATCTTAGCAAATAGTAGCACAATCTTCCCATCTTGCTTGTAAAAGTATTTTTCCTTTGGTATTTTTACGATATGAAAAAAATATTACCTATTTCGTTAATTCCACTTCCCCAAATAACTGAACTCGTCGAGCAAAGGCGTAGCTTTAACTTAAATATATGTGAGTTAAACATTTATGAGACTCGAAAAGAAGTGATTGATTTTCCACTTAGTTTCAACGGATTTACAATTACCTCAATGCTTAGAGGTATAAAACAGGTGCGTTTTCCTGATCTGATAAATAGAGAATACGTACCAGGTAACACTATAATTACACCTTCCTATTCCAAGTTAAATATTGACTTTCCTAAGGCTAGTTTTGATAATCCTACCCAATGCACGGCCCTAACCTTAGATAACTCTTTTGTAAAAAAACAGATTTATGAGTTTAACGAGATCCTAAATGAAGGTGCTTTTATCAAAAGCTGGCGAATATTAGATAATCCTATTTTATTATCTAACAATGAGGACTTAGTCGGTATTCATAAAAAAATACTTAGAATTGCGGCTTCTACTGACCCCTTCAAGAAAATACATATTCAGTTACTCCTCAAAGAGTTAGTATTATGTGTCTTAAAGATGCAAAATGTAAATTTTCTTAAAAAAGATGCACAATTCAACTCAAATAATACTCCTTTTGCTGCAATCATTAATTTCATTCGTCAAAATATTCACGATGAGATTCAGATAAATGATTTATTAAAAATTTCATCTATGAGCAAGTCATCATTCTATCGTGCATTTGTGGATGAATTAGGTACTTCTCCATACCAGCTAATAATTGATGAAAGGCTTAAAGTTGCTAAAAATTTATTACTGGAAGAGAGATTATCAGTAAAAGAAACTGCTTATGCTACAGGATTCTCCAGTGCTAATTATTTTATTCGATTATTCAAAAAACACGAAGGTTTGACGCCAAAACAATTTGTCAATAGCAAGTTGAAAACTGGTAATTAATTTGTCATGGTCAATGAAAAATTAGAGTCATATCAAAAATGTACATTTGTATTTTGGATTGGCGTTATTGATTTTAGGCTGAAAGTATTTAAAAAATGCGTTAAGAAGTTTTTTATTTGAGCTTCCAAGAAAAAAGAATCAGTACTTTCCTTATAATATAGATTTTAGTTTATCTAAAAATAGACATACTCACGTTATCGGTAATTACGAAAATAAACTTTCACCCTGAGTTCAGAACTTTGACACCGATTATCCGCTTAAGAATTAAAATATGTTTATTCTAAATAAAGGAATATCAATCCTTCGATTATCACTTATAAATCTATAAATAAAATTCGTTGAGGCAACAGATAGTGAATCAAAAATAGTTTTCACTTTCAACCGTAAAAAAATCAATCAAGCCTTGATTCCTGCTTCTTTTTATCAAGGAGAAAAGAGGATTTTCAATCGCCAAATATTATCCTATTTCAATGGAATTTTAATACAAAAGAAGCAGATATTTGAAATAAATTTATTGCGCAAAATAATTTAGTACGTTTATTTTTATAAATTCCTATCCTAGCATTACTAAAAACTAAATCACCACCTAAAACCTCATGGACTAACTTTCTCCTTACCAAAAGTCCATCTCTATTTTGTATATTGTATCCAATAAGTATGCAAGGCACACAACAGCTACTAATAAAAACAACATCTTCTAGTGCCTACAAAAGCTTTTACCGTACGCTGTTTCAGGACGAAATATTCCATTAAAGAATAAAAGTAAAATACTATGTGGTCAATAGACGAATTACAAAAAGCTTGGCAATTAGCATCAAAGTTACACAATGGACAAAAATATGGTGGACAAATCGAGTACCTAAACCATATTGGAAGTGTCACATTTGAAATCCTAACAGCCATAAATAATGAAAAAGAAATGAATGCTGATTTAGCGATCAAATGTGCGATACTTCACGATTCAATCGAAGATACCGAACAATCATTCGAAGGTATAAAAGAGCTATTTGGAGAAGACGTGGCCAATGGCGTCATGGCTCTAACAAAAAATGAAGGGTTAGACAAAAAGGAAAAAATGATGTCGGATAGTTTAAGCCGAATAAAGAAACAACCTAAAGAGGTTTGGGCCGTAAAAATGGCGGATAG
>CAWVWD010000322.1:0-5519 GCA_963933585.1 uncultured Saprospiraceae bacterium | reverse complement strand
TTGAACATTTTGAATGACATTATAAATCGTATCATTTAAATCCGTTAATTCCTTATCCGTTTCTTTGAGTCCGATTGTCGAAAATTTCAATAAATCATCTAAGAGGTTTTGCATCCGATTCACACCATCCAAAATGAAATTCATATACTGCGTAGAGCTTTCGTCAAAGTGATTTTTTAGTCTTCTGTTTAATAATTGCGTGAAGCTATGAATCATCCGAAGAGGTTCCTTCAAATCATGCGAAGCGATATAAGCAAAACTTTCCAACTGTAGATTCGTCTCGATATAATGTTCTAATTCTGAATTTTTTACCGCTAATTCCCCTTCTGTTTTTTTAATCTCAGTAATATCCGTAGAGAAAACAATAATTCCGCTCACATTCCCATCATCATCTTTCACTGGAATTCTATCGACTTTCATCCATATTGTTTGATTAGAGATTTGGTATCGCTCAATTTCATTTAGTAAGGATTCCCCAGTCTGTTTTATTCCTTGATGCATTATTGCATTTTCATCTGTAAAAGTAGGATAAACGTCTCGAATATGTCGTCCTTCAATACGATCAGGGTTTCCTCCCGCTGAAATCCTATTTGCTCGAAGGATTTTATTGTTATTATCCAAATAAAGAAATGAAATCGGTAAAGCATCGAAGAATGTTTGCATCTCTTGATAACGTACTTTTCGTTCCTGTTCTATCTTTTTACTTTCTGTGATATCCAATGAAATCCCAACGCCGAACACTTCATCATCAATCTTGATGTGGGAACGAATTATTTTAACATAAATATCTTCTCCACTTTTTGATTTAAAGATTTTTTCAGATTCAATAGCACGAACCTCCCCATTCAGTAAAGGTTCTAATAATTGACGATCTGCCTCAATATCTGTTTTTTCGCTGACGATTTCATTCAGCTCCAGCATAGACAATTCCTTTTTTGTTAAACCTAAAAAATCTAACGCATTCTGGTTAATACCTGTTACCTTATTGGTTTTTAAATCGATAATCGTAATTCCGACCGGACTTAAATCAAATAATGTACGGAATTTTGCTTCACTCTGACGGATGTTTTTTTGAGCATAATAACTTTCTGTAACGTCTTGAATAGTGATGATGGCTTCCCAAAAATCACCTTTTGCATCATAAACACCATTAACAATCAAGCTACTTTCCATCGTAGATTCATCTGTTCTAATGAATCTACCATCTATCTCAAAACTATTTATAGCACCTTTGATAATATCTTGAAACTTCTGTGAAAAATCAATATGTAACTTATTGATATCAAATAAATTAAAGTTTAATAATTCATCTAATGAATAGCCTAACTGCTTACAAAATGCAGGATTTATACGTTTAAAGTCTCCATTTCTATCAATCACGACAAAACCTAATTGACTATTTTCAAAAAAGGAACGAAAAAACTGCTCACTTTCCCTAAATTTCTGCTGCACTTTGAGTGCCTCATTTTTATCCGCTAACTCTCCGTACAAATTACACATTTCTTTTTCATATGACTTAATATTTTCTTCTGTAAAGCCTATTAATAAAATAATGGAACAGAAAAGGAAAAAATCATACCCTATCAAATCAAGCATATTATAGTCCAAAGGATGATACTTTAACGTGTAGAAAGCGGCAAAGAATAAACATAAAGAAAGAATACGTGTATAGAACTTTGGATAGAAAATAAAGGCGACAGCAAATGGTAAAATCAAAAAATATGGCGTTGCAGCCATAATTAAATTCCAACTAATAATGACACCACTAAAGAATGTTAATGTGAAAAATTTAGAAAAATTAAGTAGTTTTAATCTATTCAACAATGGAATCAAGGAATAACAAATGACCAATCCTAATAGCCACGAAATCACTTCTATCGAAAAAGAAAAAGTACTCGTGAGAACAGCAACTATTAGACAAAAAATACCACACAAAACTGCCCCTAAGTTAATAAATCGAATAATGCGTTGATCATTCAAACTCAAACTATTATCAATCGCTAGCTTCGTAATATTTTTATTAAAGAAATCGATGTATTTTATCCAGTTATTATTTATCATTACTTTTACTTTTTGAGTTTCACCACTTATTTTTAATCCTTAGCTGACATTATAAACCTTACAATGATGCTGTCTTGTGGTTCGGTAAAATGTTTAGTGTCTTAACTTACAATTAATTACTTTAATATTAGGAAGGTGGAAACAAATAGTTTACCAATTTTAACACATTCTCTTTTTTCCGACTACTGCCTCTCAAATGGGATTTCTGAAAAAGATTAAGGACTAAACCTATAGCTCCGCTATCCAGTAATTTTTATGAATTTTTTAGAAAAAAAATAAGCTATTGAGAAATGGGCTATTGATTTGATTTTTTTCTAAAAGTATATTCATCAGATTTTCGATTATACAAATAATATATCGGTTTTAAATGGTTTTACCAAAAAATAAAGTAAACAAATTGGATATATAAATATATTTAATAAGTACCTTGTACTTAAAACTTGGGGAAACTAATATTATTTCCTATTTTGTATCGAAAGTGTAATACGTAATATTACGGACCGATATTTTTTTTAAATAAAAACCACTAAAAAAATGGGATTATTCGATTTTATAAGAGATGAGTTTCTAGAAGTCATTGAATACGTTGAGGATGATAGGGATATTGTATTATGGAAATTTCCAGATGAAGATAAAGAAATAAAATATGGTGCTCAACTAACCGTTCGGGAGTCACAAATGGCAATATTCCTTGATGAAGGTCGGTTTGCGGATACTTTCGAGCCCGGACGACATAAGTTGATTACGGATAATATACCGATTTTGACAACGATAAAATCATGGAAATATGGTTTTAACTCGCCTTTCAAAGCGGATGTTTATTATTTAAGTACCCGTACTTTTCCAGGTTTAAAATGGGGCACTCCGAATCCAATTATTTTACGTGATCCACAATTTAAACAGGTTCGAGTGAAGGCGTTTGGAACCTATTTTATCCGTATCAAAGATCCTAAAAAATTCTTTACAGAGTACTCCGGAACTGGTCATATCATTCGTATTCAAGAAATTGAAGCACATTTGCGTGACATCGTCTCTCCAAAATTTGCGGAAGCAATTGCAGAAGCTGGCGTTTCAGTTATGGATATGGTTGCGAATTATACAGAATTAGGTGCCGCGATTTTGCCTGTTTTACAGCGAGATTTGGATGATTTCGGTATCGAATTAACCAAATTTCAAATTACCAGTACGTCATTACCAAAAGAAGTAGAAGAGTTCTATGATAAAATGACGAATATGAATATGGTAGATGATATGAATAAATTCCAACAATTCCAGATTTCAAATGCAATTGAGAAATCAGCAGAGAATCCAAATGGTGGGAATACCGGTATTGATATGGGGATGGGAATGGGAATGGCTCAGATGTTTATGAATCAAATGAGTCAAAAAAAAGACGCAAACCAAAACCCGCCACAAGCAGAGGCTAAAGAAAAGGCGATGACAAGAGCTGAAATCATGGATACGCTCAAAGGTCTTGGCGATTTGAAAACTGCTGGAATTCTAACGGATGAAGAATTCAACGCTAAGAAAACTGAGCTTTTAGCAAAGTTATAATTTGAGGCACAGGTAATTCTTTCTAACACTTCAGTAGAATTATAAAAAAAAGTTGGGAAGCATTTAAAAAAAATACCTCCCAACTTTTTCTTTACAACCTAATACAAGTATTAATTCTCAATATTCTCTACAAACCATTCTTTATATTTAATATCTTTTAATATCTCCTCATTATCGGAAGGACTTGGAAAACGTGTCGCACCATTGCAAACGTAGTTTCTTACGAATTATTTGGTCAGATTTTTAGACGGTTAAATATTTTTTTATGTCATCATACGGATATTGCACCACCTGAAAATATAGGCATCTTTCAAAATTTGTAAAAAGTAGTTTAGAGTTTGATAAGGCATACATTTTGTTTTGGTAAAAATGACCAACCCTTAAGAGAAAATTGCTACCGCAACTTATACCTTAAAGATTAGTCGTTTTGACCAAAATAAATAAAATGGTACCTTACTTTTTTATAAAAACCAACGATGCCAAAATATAAGCTAATTTTGATTTTCACCTCCTCACGGTATTTATCAAAATATTCTAATTACAAAAGGGTATTTTTTTAATAAGCTTTGAAGAATCGTACCATTTTAACTTAAAAGGCTTCTTGATTGGAAATCGTATCGGTTCAATCATTATTAATAATCAAAAAATAAAACTACTATGAAAAAATTAAGTTTAATACTTGCTTTATGTTCGTTCTTTGCGTTCGCATTGACCGCTAACACAATCGTTGAAAACAGCATTGAAACGACAATAAATATCCAAAAACTGAAAACGGTAACATTCAAAGTTTATGGCAATTGCTCCATGTGTAAAACGACAATTGAAAAATCGCTAAAAGGCGTAAAAGGTATTGCAGCAGCGACTTGGAACGTTGATAAAAAAATGATTACGGTCACGTATAATCCTAAAAAAGTTGAACTATTAGATATTCATAATAAGATTGCCGCGGTTGGCTATGATACGGATATCGTAAAAGCAAAAGATAACGTCTATGATAATTTACATGGTTGTTGTCAATACGAAAGACCGAAAAGTTAATCATACACTTTAAGAAAATATATATTCTTAAAGGAAATCCTTATTTTGCAGCGAATTAAAAAATTCTGTTTAATTCATTAGAACGATATTTTTTTTAGAATTATAAATTTATAAAACTATGAAATTAAACTTTTTGAAATTTGGATTTTACGCTGTAATATTCTCAATGGCCATATTCGTAACGTCTTGTGAAAGCGGAGAAAACGACCACGATGGTCACGACCACGGTCAACATCAACATAATCACGAACAACACGAACATGAGCAAGGGGAACAGCATCAACAAGGAGAAGAAGAATCTTCAGTTGACCAATTAGGGAAAGAATTTACTTCAGCTTACGTTTGTCCAATGCACTGTGAAGGTAGCGGGAGCGATAAAGAAGGAACTTGCCCTACATGCAAAATGACTTATATAGCGAACGCTGACCACGATGGACATTAATTAAGTTTTTAGTTGGTAGCTGATGGTTCGTAGAACTGGACTAAAAACTACCAACTATCAACTATCAACTAAAATTTACGCTATTTTCATCCCATTCTTTACTTCCCTTTCTGGCTGAATCAAAATTACCTCTTTTCCATCTCCTAATCCTCCCAAAATCAAACATTCGCTCATCATATTCGCAATCTGCTTCGGTGGAAAATTCACTACTGCGACGACTTGTTTACCAATTAATTCCTCGGTATTATACAATTCTGTAATTTGAGCAGACGTTTTTCTCATTCCCAATTCCCCAAAATCCACTACAATTTTATACGCCTGATTTCTTGCTTCCGCAAATATTTCCGCACTGACGATTGTTCCAATTCGTATTTCTACTTTTTGGAAATCGCTCCATGTTAGATTGTTATTTTGTTGTATTTCG
>CAWVWD010000321.1:0-5520 GCA_963933585.1 uncultured Saprospiraceae bacterium | reverse complement strand
TTCCACCGATATTTGCTTTCCCCGATTTCACGACAACTTCTACCGTTTTCGGTGAGTTATCCGCAAAAACGTAAACGTCATCTTTGATACTTACATAAGCTTCTGGTAACTTCACAAACGGGCGATAAACTTCCGCTTTTACAGGATCCGCACGTTTATAAACGATTGGTTTTTCTACGATTAAATCCTGACCGTTGATGGTCAAATTGAATTGAACTTTAAAATCAACAGGATTTTGTGGCATGTTCGCTGTTGCTGAATTTGGAACATCGTACATTCCTAAAGTCGGATTCTTTCCTTGTAACCAAAACGGGGAACCGTAAGGCATATCTTCGGGAATTGTTATCGTTTCGGCATTGACGAAAGTCGTATTATTTTCTAACTTTTCATTAATTTCAGATGTTCTATTTTCGGGTAAAAACGTAACTGATTTTAAAAATACTTTTGCATTTGAACGATTGATTGCTTCGATTTTAATTGAAACCTCTTCGCCAGTAACAGCTGAAAAATCATTTGCTGTCGCTTCAAAAAAGAAACCTGCACAGTGATAAATCAGTTTTTCAACTTCTGCCAATTTGAGGTGTTTCCAATGTTCGCTATTCGGTAAAGCGGATATCATTTTGCGAACTGCTAATAAATCCTCTAAACTCGCTGACGGATTATCGTATCGAAATGTATTATCAATTTTGGCAACTAATTCACCAATTTCGCCACCATTTTTGACTCTTGTCCAGCTTGTATTAATACCATCAAAAATATCATTATCGGGTTTTTCGCCTTTCAGAAATTCTAAATATTCCAATTGTGTTCCTCGACTTCCCGAAGTTCCAAAACCTTGACATTTGTGCATACTTCTACTTTCTGCGGCAATTTCCGTATTTGATTTTCCTTTTATTGGATAATAAACACCGACATCAACCGAAAATAAATTCTTTTTATCTGCTTCCGCAAATTTATCACGGCTTCCGTAAAACCACCATGAAGTGTTAAACAAAAGTCGATTTGCTTGCCAAGTTCCTAATTCTTTTACTTGTTCTGGGAATATTTTAGAATTTGCAGCCAAATCAAACGCTTCACTTGCCAACATTGCGGAAGCGGTGTGATGCCCGTGTGTTCGACCTGGTTCTTCTGAAAATCGAGCGATAATCACATCTGGTTTGAATTTACGGATCGCATGCACGACATCTTGTTTGACGACTTCTTTATTCCAAATATTAAATGTTTCGTCTGGATGTTTCGAATATCCAAAATCATTCGCACGAGTAAAAAACTGCTGTCCGCCATCGACACTTCTCGCTGCCAATAATTCCTGCGTTCTAATTACGCCTAATAATTCTCGAATTTCTGGACCAATCAAATTTTGTCCACCATCACCTCTTGTCATCGATAAATAAGCAGTATTTGCATATTTATGATTTGCCAAATAAGCAATCAATCGAGTATTTTCATCATCTGGATGAGCGGCAACGTATAAAGCCGAAGCCAAAACATTTAGCTTTTTTACACCTTCATGAATATCGCCCGAAGTCCATTTTTCTGGCGTTTGAGCATTGACGTACGTCATGGTAAAAAGCGTAAGGAGTAATAATATCTTTTTCATGGTATAATTTTTTTTCATTGTAAAACTATTGATTAGGGATTAAACACAGAAGTTTCGTCGGTAGTTTTTTAGCATCGCTTTATTTTTAACTCAAAAATAATATATGTTATGATGAATCAAAAAACGGTATTATGGTAACCAATTTATTCTTAAATTAAGAAACGGCAACATCAAGCTGAGTTTTCATAAAACCCTTTAGTTTTATGAAATTATCTTTTTATATTCTTATCATTCTTACGTGAATTCTTTTCGCTTGTCAATCAGAAAAAGAACCTGAATTATTAGATTTTTTTGGAGATTGGTATGCTGTGAACTATTTGGGTGCAGAAGGTAACCTATTGGATTATCCGTATTATTCCGTATTTATTTTGCTTGAAGATAGTCGTATTCGAGTGTATCCTGATGATGTGGGAATGTTACCTCATTATTATAAAGAAAGCTATGAAAAATTAAATTTAGAAATGATTTATCTCATTTGAATACAGTTACAACTTTCATAGAAATTAACAAATTTATAAGTTTATGCGGAGCAGCCGAATTCATTCGTTCTCAACGAAAAAGATGACTGGCTACTTATGAAGAGATTCAGTCTTTATTCAATCTTTATTCAATCTTGAAGTATTAAAAGAAGAAGAATTTTATGAAGAACACGACCAATTATTTAAAGATTATGCGAGTGATTTTCAATAAATAAATACTAGACACTCCCGATTTTTCGGAGTAAACTGGATTTTTAATTTCTTAATTTTCAATAAAATAAATGGTTAAGATTAACGAATTAGATGAAAGATATTTTTAAACTATCGCCCATCTTTTTTAGCTTTATGAGAATAGCCAAACAAAAATTGTTCTTTGACAATTATTGCTGGTAACGGCTGCTTTAGCTGCCGAAAAGTATCGAAATCGTTGCGGCAGCTAAAGACAGCCGTTATGGGAATTCCAACGTACTTAGATTTGGCAAAAAGTGTCAAAGAACCATAAAAATTATAAAATGTAAGTAATCTGTAAGAATCTGTGTCCAAAAACACTTTACATTAAAATAACTTTTTATAAATGCGCTTATCAAATCCTTAACATTTTCTAAATATTACTACCTTTGTTCCTTTATAAAAAGCCTCCAAACTTATACATACTAGACAACACCTTTTGGTAAAATAAATCTACCCAAAGGTGTTTTCTTTTTACTCAATAGAAAAATGGTAGATGTAAAGATCTTTTCGGGACGAGAAACTTCTTATTTAGCAGAAAAAATTGCGGAATTTTATGGGCAGCCACTAACCGATGTAGAAGTGAAAACTTTTAGCGATGGTGAAATTCAACCGGTTATTAATGAGTCAGTTCGTGGTTCTTACGTATTTTTGATTCAATCTACGATGCCGCCAGCAGAAAATCTTTTTGAATTATTATTGATGATTGATGCAGTAAAAAGAGCTTCTGCTGGTTACATTACAGCGGTGATTCCTTATTTCGGTTACGCTCGTCAGGATAGAAAAGATAAGCCTCGTGTTCCGATTTCGGCTCGTTTAGTGGCTAATCTATTAGAAGCGGCTGGAGCAAATCGTATTATGGCGATGGATTTGCATGCGGACCAAATTCAAGGATTTTTTGATATTCCTGTAGATCATTTACAAAGTGATGCGATTTTTATTCCGTACTTGAAAAGCCGTACAGATATTGATATGGAAAATGTCATTTTCGCTTCTCCGGATGTGGGAGGTGTAAAACGTGCAAGAGCTTATGCACAGCATTTTGATACGGATTTGGTTATCTGTGATAAATATCGTGAGAAAGCAAATGAAGTGAAAGGAATTACGGTTATCGGTGAAGTGACTGGTGCAGATGTGATTTTGGTGGATGATATGGTGGATACGGCGGGAACGCTTTGTGCAGCCGCGGAAGCTTTGATTCAAAAAGGTGCGAAAAGTGTTCGTGCGATTATCACGCATCCGGTACTTTCTGGTCCGGCTTATGAGCGAATTGAAGCCTCACAATTGACAGAATTATTGGTTTGTGATACATTACCATTGAAAAAAGAATTACCTAATATTACGGTACTTTCTGTGAATGAATTATTCTCAAGAGCACTTCGTAATGTTCACGAAAACCGTTCTATCGCTGCATTATTCAAACATACTTCTGGCGGACGTTCTTTGTAAGAGTACATATAATTATAATGCAAAAGGAATATCGAATAGAGAATAGAATTTACTCATTATTCGGTATTCCTTTTTTTGTGTAAATTCTCTTTCTTTTAGTGCTATTTCACAAACGATTACCAATAACAATTTTTCTAATTATCTTTGTCAAAGTTTTTTATAAAATTTGATTACCTCTACATGAAAATACTTGGAATTTCTGCATTTTATCACGATTCAGCGGCAGCTGTTATTCACAATGGCGAAATCATTGCGGCAGCACAAGAAGAACGTTTTACACGCATCAAACAGGATGAAAATTTTCCTGTAGAAGCCGCAAAATTCTGTTTGGAATATGCAGGTTTTTCGATTGACGAATTGGATGCGATTGTTTTTTATGATAAGCCGTTATTAAAATTTGAGCGATTATTAGAGACTTACTACGGTTTCGCGCCGAAAGGTTTGCAATCTTTTATGGCTGCGATGCCTATTTGGATAAAAGAGAAGTTATTTTTAAAACGAATTTTGCACGAAGAATTGGCAAAAGTTGGTAAATACGATAAGAAAAAAGTCAAATTACTTTTCCCGGAACATCACCTTTCTCACGCTGCTTCAGCATTTTATCCGTCACCTTATGAAGAAGCTGCAATCTTGACAATTGATGGAGTAGGAGAGTGGGCGACGGCTTCGATTGGTCACGGAAAAGGTTCAAAAGTTGAGATTCTGAAAGAACTTCGATTCCCACACTCTTTGGGTTTATTATATTCTGCTTTTACGTATTACTTAGGTTTCAAAGTGAACTCTGGCGAGTATAAACTCATGGGTTTAGCACCTTACGGCAATCCGAATAGTGCACAGACGAAACAATTTGTGGAAACTATTAAAACCGAATTAATTGATTTAAAAGCCGACGGTTCGGTTTGGTTAGATCAAAAATATTTCAATTATGCGACTGGTTTGCGCATGGTGAAAGACGATAAATGGGCGAAGCTATTTGGTTTTGAAAAACGAAAGGGCGAATCCGATTTAGAGCAAGTTCATTGTAATTTGGCAATGGCAATTCAGATGGTAACGGAGGAAGCTGTTATAAAAATGGCGGAAGAAGCGAAGCGATTAACTGGGGCGAAATACTTGGTAATGGCTGGAGGTGTGGCGTTGAATTGTGTGGCGAATGGAAAATTATTAAAAAGTAATATTTTTGAAAATATTTTCATACAACCTGCTGCTGGAGATGCTGGCGGAGCTTTGGGTGCTGCTTTGGCGACTCATTATATTTATTATGAAAATGATAGAATAATCACCGAAGGAAAAGATACGATGCAAGGTTCTTATTTGGGCCCCGAATGTTCGAGTTTGGAAATAGAATTAATGGCTCGAAAATTTAAAGCGAAGTTTGAGAAATTTGAGAATTTTGAGGATTTGGCGGAGAAAACAGCCGGTTTGATTTGTAATGCAAATGTAATTGGTTGGCATCAAGATAGGATGGAATTCGGTCCTCGTGCGTTGGGAAATCGTAGTATTTTGGGCGATCCAACGGATACAGAAATGCAACGAAAAATTAATTTAAAAATTAAATATCGAGAAAGTTTCCGTCCGTTTGCACCATCGGTTTTGGCGGAAGATAGTGCCAAATATTTTGACTTAGATGGAAAGGATTCGCCTTATATGTTATTGGTTGCGGATGTGAATAAAGTGCATTGCAAACCGATTCCGGATAATTATTATGAAATGCCTTTGCGAGAACGTTTATATGTGCTTCGTACGGATATTCAATCTATTACACAC
>CAWVWD010000320.1:0-5554 GCA_963933585.1 uncultured Saprospiraceae bacterium | reverse complement strand
ACAATTAGATACTTTTGATTCTACTATTTCTGCAGGAGGGTCTTCTATTATTCTAACGGCTGATGATTGTTACGCTATCGCTGGAGGAAGTAATCAAGGTTATTATTTGCGATATCAATGTGGAACGACTTCCACCCTTCCAAAAATAAATTATAAGGTAGAAATTCAGACATTTCCAAACCCATCGTCTAATACAATTCAGTTTAATATCAATACAAATGAATATCAAAAATTTGAATTAAGAATATTCGATTCCCGAGGAGAATTAGTAAAAAATGAAAATATAAATCGTCAATATGAACTAAAGCATTTGCCTTCCGGTACTTATTTCTACGGCTTATTTATTGATAATCAATTGATTGGAAACGGACAAATTTTGTTTATAGATTGACAATCTATAATCACTCCTTTTCATTAGAAATCGTGTCGATTTTAAAAACCGACACGATTTAATTACCCAAGTAAAACGATTGAACTCCTAATCCAAAAACTACTTATCAGGACTGTCCGGATCGTCATTATCAGAAAAATTATTATTATTTATTGGTTTTGAACCATTTAGAATTTGTGCTTTCAACTCCGAAAAACTACTAACCACCTCGTTAATATGACTGATCATTTTGCCGTCTTCATTCAATGACATCGTATATTTACTATAATAAGCCGCATCTCCAGAAGTCGTTTTTTGTGAAATACATTCATCCCCACTCAAACAATAAATACCAATCCAACTATTTTCGTAATCTGCACGAACTTCTAAATTTTTGAACTTAACGTAATTGGCACCAAAATCATTTTTCCAAGTTAATTGCTTACTTGAAATATCAATATCGTAAACTGTGTTATAAGCATTATAATTACGGAATTGTTTATTAATATAACGTAATAATTCGTCCACTGAAGTATTACCAACCACCGTGCTGTGGGAATTACTTTGTAATAGATTGATGATATTCTTCAACGAATGAATTACCGTTTGAGCATCCTCATAATTACTTAAATATTCATGTGTTTTTTCTGTGTAATCCTCAAAACTTGTGCAAGATTCTAAAATAGATTTATCTGAATTTTCAAAGTAGAAACCATAACCATAATCTCCGTTTCGCTGATAATTATTCACGCTCAGACCTGATTTTACAGGAACGATTGCTCGACAACTTTTTGTAGTCGCCGTAATCGTTTTCTTTGAAAAGTCAATCGTATAAACATTTTTGTATTCCGAACTTCTTTGAAAAATCTGATTAACGGTATTCAATTCCACATTAATTTGCCTTTCAACATCTGAATTATGAGAACCAAGAGACGTATGGTTTTTATTTGTAATAATTCGTTTTATTTCTGCAAATTTCTCTAAAACAATATCAATATTAGAAATGATTTTATCATTTTCATTAAGTCCCATCGTGTAACTACCCTTACCCTTCTCATAATTTCTTGTCCCATATTTATCATAATATCGAATACATTCTGAATCCATATTCAAACAATAAATTCCAATGAAATTTTCCGATGCAGTGATTTCAATATCACTCCAATTTGCTTTTAATATTCCAAATTTATCTTCACAAATCATCTCTTTAGTGCTCTTATCCACACGAAAAGAGGTTTCGTAAGCATTATAAAGGCTGAACTGGTCATTGATATATTTCAAATTTTCACTGATACTTTGACCTATTGAAAAACTTGGTAATAAGATCAATAAAAAAAATAGCATTAGTTTAGTATGTGTTTTCATGTTTTTGTTTTTAATGATTAGCAAGCGATTAAAACTTAATTACACGATTTGATGGCTATATTTGTCATTCCTAATTTAAATACAAATTGCACATTTTTTAAGGTAAACACAATAGGTCATTTGTCCTATGTTTGTCATCCTAACTATTTTTAATAAAAAAAGCTTTACAGATTGAATATACAATCTATAAAGCTTCTGAATATCAAATTAAATAACGAATTGTAGATCTCAAAGCTTCAAAGCTATTATTAAGTACTACGTTAAATACCCGGATATATTTATTATATCAAATAAGTGGATAAATAATTCAACATATTTAAACAACTAATTAAAATGGAGTCATTTTTTCATTCTCCAACGAAAAAATACTAGTATAGCGAAGTTACAAGAACGTTTTACTTAGAGAAATAGAACACAAAAGAATACATTTTGATAGTTGACTATATTGTGTCCAATCACTTGAGACTAAATAAACGATATTTTTGAGTATATATTTTACTTACACCCACCTACTTCATATCTAATAAATCAAGATGAAATTAATCTTATCACATTTTTTCTTATCCGAGTTTAAGACAATCCACTTCATTGGTTCATCTTCACCCTTTATCGCAATCGTTGCCGTTGTATAGCCTAATTCACCTTGACTATGAGCATACAACACCAAAGAATTCGCATTTCTTGGATTAATCTCTAATTGGAAATATTGACGTTCTTTCGTCAAACTAGCATTATCCAAAATACATTCCCCATTATAATACAATGAAACCGAATCACCATCAATATTCTGTCCATCCCATATTGCAATTTCTATATTTAACGTTCTAATTTCTACATCAACCCCTTCCTTAATCAAGCGATTTCCTAAAAAATTAATATTACTTTTTTCCTCTTTCGACTTCACTACTCCAGATTTCAACCTCTTTACGTTAGCGGTTTCTCTCTTTTCAGTCTTACGTACTTTAGAAGTCCTTATTCTCCATTTACGTTTACTTTTTACTTTTTTCGTTCTTCGTCTTCGTTTTCGTTCCTTCTTCGTTTTAGCTTCAGGTGTTGATTTTTTCACTCCTCTCTTCGATGATTTCGCAGTTGTTTTATTTGAAATATTTACAAAAGCGATTTTATCTTTCTCTATTTTTCCTGCAAACGGCTTACCATTCAATGCATTCATAATTTTATACAAACCACCTCCTGCTGTTCCTACCCAAACTTGATTCTGATCATCAACCGTAAGGCATAACGGCATCGTGCTATCAAACCCTGTCGTAGAGTCATAAACTAAGAAAACACCCGACTCCGTTTGATATTTCAAAATGTGATTCGTCGCAATCCAAAGATTTCCATTAAAATCAAAAGCTAAATCTCGAATCATATGATTCATATAATTTAAAGGCATGGCAATTGTTTTCCACTTCTTTTCCTTTCCCATCAAGTGAATCGTCTTATCTGCGGCGACCCACATTTCACTTCCATTTCGCTCAATCGCCGATATTTGCTTATTCTCTAACTGAACTTCCCATTTTTTTCCGTTAAATATCGAAATTCCACGATTTGTACCAATCCAAATCTGACCTTTGTCATCTACTTCCAAATCCGTAATTTGATTACTAATCAATTTTGAATTTTCAGCTAAATAATGCGGCATCTCCTTCATTTGCTTCAGCGACATCACATATAAACCATTATTCGTACCTATCCAAACCTTATTATCATGGATAACCATCGCCGTAATCATATTAGTTTCCTCAATTCCCGTGGAGAAACGTTCCCCTTTTTTCAATGATGAAACTTGATTTGAATACATCCCCAGCCAAGTCCGATTATTCTTATCACCGCCTAATTTATAAATACCATCACGGCTAATCAATTCCGCATCAATATTAAAATCATGTAACCGATATAAACCGTTTCCAGTTGCAACTAATAAATCGTTATTTCTTTCAATCAAAATATCATTAATCGGTGTATTCGTAATTCCAACAAACCGATTCACTAAATTATCTTGTCCATTCATTGATAGAAAACAACATAAAAATAGCCATAATATATAAGTGGATTTCATAGCTTTCATAGCTTTCATTTTTGAAATATAATTTAGAGAATAGGAATCAAATAAGCGACCTAATATCTACCTACCATCAGACAGATTTCATCTTTTAAATTTGATTTTATGGAAATATAGATAGGTTATTTATTTCCTATTCCCTTCATAATTTTTTTTAGCTGATACTTGATTCTTTCCCGATTTAAGAGCCCTAATTAAAAGACTTATCCGCTTTATTTTACAATATTCGGCTTTTAGGACAAGCATCGAATATGAAATACATTTAAGAAGATTTCAAATGTCCGGAGGCAATAACTTGTTCTAAATATTTTACTTCATAAAAATATTCACCCAAATTCAATTGCAAACTGTTATTTGTCGGTAATGTAAAATCTCCTTCATAATAATAAATTGCACCTTGACTATTTGTTCGATTTAATGGAAAAGCAACTTCACGAATCACCTCCCTTTTATTATTATCGTACATTTGAAAATAAACAATAATCTTATCGTTCGCCATTTCATCTCGAAGCTGATAACAAGCCGCAATCGTCACGCTCTCTAATTCTCTTGGCTTCGGCGAACTACCTTCATCTAACAAGACCGTCAACTCGGTAGAAGAAAATGGAACTTTATAAATCCCAGTCAATCTCGCACATTCTTCAGCATAAGTTAAGATCAATTTACTAATAATGCCTTCCTGATATTTAATCTGAACTTCCTGATATTTTTGAATCGTATCCGAAGCATTCGCAGCCCCTTCCAATAGCTTATTTGCGTTGAGAACCAATTGATTATCTAATCTAAAACGTTGATTATCTAATCTTAATTCTAATTCCCTATTCTTACTTTCCGTAATCTTTTTCTTCAACATTTGATTATTTAACAATAACATTTTTCGTTCTTGTTTCAATAAATCAATATCAACATCCGTCTTTTTTTCCTTTATTAATAAGACATTAATTTTCCACTTTAACACCTCATTCTGTTGCGTAAGTCGGGCAATTTCTGTACTTGCAAAAATCAACTTTTCTTTATAATCCAAAATTAAGTTTTCCAAATGTTCATTTCTGTTTGCCAATTCATCGGCTGAAATCTTCTGAGCAGAAGCACCAAAAGCGATTAATCCGAAAAAAATCAAAAGTAGGAAACGTTTCATTTTTATCTATTTTTAGCTGAATTGTAAATCGAATAGTAATTAGTTATATTCTTTTAGGGCTTTATATTTAATCAAAGTGCATTAAATCATATCTAATCAACGAATCAACTTGCAAACGACTTTTTTCTAATAGAATCAAAAGTTCATCCGAGTTTATCCGTTCTGTAGCGTAAGCTTTCAACGCTTCATCTAATTTAAAATATTCATCTGACACCAAAAATTGTACTCTTGTAATTGGGATTTTCTGACGAGCTAACTGAAAAGTATCTTTTCCTAATGAATTATTTTCTGAGATTTCTGCAGCGAGAGCTGTTTTCATTGGAACAACAAAACCCACTAACAAAGAATCAATAGTTGCCTGAAAAGCAACGACATCGTCCTCAATACTTTTAGAATTATCACAACTATGAAATACAAAAAATAATATACATAATAAATATATGAACTTCGATTTAAAATAAAAATGATAAAAACTCCTCATTTGATTTTATTGAAAATGATAAAAAATACTTATTCTCTGTCAATTTTTGGTACAAACGCATTAAAATACGGTTGCAGCTCTCAATTGGCATTATTGATTTTAGGTTGAAATTATTGAAGAAGTCTTAAGAACAGA
>CAWVWD010000319.1:0-5596 GCA_963933585.1 uncultured Saprospiraceae bacterium | reverse complement strand
ATACTAATTTTACAATTGCTGCAAATTATCAGAAAGAAGGGACAACGGTTGATAATTTAGATGACGATGGAAAAAATCCCAAGTTATTTTATAACTCAAATTTCATCCAACGAAAAATTAGTGCAAGATTCTTTTATAATAATAAAACTTCCGCTCGGCATACTTTTCGGACTGGTTTTACAACCAATTATTATCTTAATGACTTTACAGACAGTTTTCGTGTAAATGTATTGCAAGATAATTTTATAACGATTCGAGATTTTACAGGAAATTCCACTTTATTTCAGGCTTTTGCCCAATCAAAATATAAATTAACCGAGCAGTTCACAATGGTTAGTGGTTTGTATTCCCAATACTTTGGATTGAATGATTCTTGGTCGGTCGAACCTCGGTTAGCATTTAAGTTTCAAGTGAATGATTTGCAATCTCTAAGTTTAGCTTATGGTCGTCATGCTCAATTACAACCGTTTGGAATTTATTTTGATGAAAGTAATGCGGCGCAAGTTCGTTCCAATGAAGATTTGGATTTCACGTATGCGAATCATTTTGTCTTAGGTTATGATAGAAGTTTAGGTACTAATTTCCGTTTAAAATCAGAAGCGTATTATCAATATTTAACGAACGTTCCAGTGAGTACGATTCCGTCTACTTTTTCTTTATTGAATTATGGAGCAGATTTCGGAAATCCAAGTGTTGGTAGTTTGGTGAACGAAGGTTTTGGTCGGAATTATGGAATTGAATTGACCTTAGAAAAGTTCTTTAGTGATAATTATTATTTCCTTTTAACGACTTCTTTATTTGAATCTGAATATCAAGGAAGCGATAAGGTTTGGAGAAATACGTTTTTCAATACGAGTTACGTCATTAATGCCTTATTTGGAATGGAATTTCAGGTTGGAAAAAACAATATTTTGGCAATTGATTTGAAAACTACGTTTGCAGGCGGACGACGTTACACGCCAATTGATTTGGTGGCTTCAGAAGTAACAGGAGAAACGGTTTATTTTACGGATGAAACTTATGAAGAGCAGTTCGATCCTTATATCAAACCGGATATCAAAATTAGTTTTAGAAATAATAATGCGAAGTATTCACAGATTTGGTCATTCACAATGGAAAATGTGATTAATAGAAAAAATATTTTTCGCCAATATTATGATGGAACGTCACTTCAAACGGAATATCAGTTAGGGTTTTTCCCTGTATTTCAATATCGAATTGAATTTTAAGTTTTTATAAGTTATGATTTGAATATTTATTTAACGGTTATAAATATCATAAATAATTGATAATCAGACCTGATAGGCTTTAAATAACTGTCAGGTCTTTTTTTATAATACTTCAATCCATTGAGTTTAACGGACAAAAGTACGAAATATAAAATAGCTTAAAATTGTTCCAATTCAAATCGAAAAAATGGACAATACAACTTTTTACCGTAATTTCATCTCTTAAAATGGGGTGATAAATTATTCCAATCTTTTTGGAATGGTATCTTAAATAAATATAACGACTTATGAAACATAGTTTTTTGCATAATCAATTTTCTTGCCTACTACTTTTAGCATTCTTATTCCTCACTCATTTTGCAGCTGCTAATAATGGTTGGGACGAAATTAAAGTAAACGATTTCGTAACTGCAAAACAAACTTTTCAAACTGCTTTGGAGCAGAATCCGAACGATAAAGAAGCACTTTATGGTTTGATTTTCATTGCCGAACTGACGGAAGACGATGACAGTTATCAGCGATATATTACGGCTTTGATTAATCAAAACTGGGATGAATATGAATATTTGTTATTCGGTCATGTCTTTGAAGGATTGAAACGCCCGGAAGATTTACTGACGAAGAACTTGAGTAATCGAGCGAAGGCGAGTGTCTATTTTGAGATTGCAGATTCGCTATTTTATAATCGTGAGAAATCAGGTGCGTTTAAGGTTTTAAGGGATTTCATTGGTGATTATAACTGGAGCATTGTTGGGCCCTTTAAGAATGTGGCAGGAAGTGGACATATTAAGGAATATTCGATTGAAACGGATGCGTATGATACAACGAAAATTTATACAAATCATGCGGATTCAGAATTAAAATGGACAGAGATAAAATTGCGTTATCCTGATGGAAAGGTCAACTTTAGTTTGTTGCCAAGCACTGATTATCGCAGTTCGAATGTTTTTTATGCCAATACTTTTTTATCAATTCCTGCGGATAGAACGATTCAATTAAGAATAGCAAGAAGTTCACCGATGAAGATTTGGTTGGACGGGGATTTGGTTTTTGATAATAATAATAATATTGACAAAAACTGGGATTCTGAAATTGTAGAATTAGCGATTAAAAAAGGAGCACATCGATTATTGGTGAAAATATCGGAATTTCCGGATGGTTATGATGCCGGAACGTTTAATTTGTATTATCACGAAAATTCGTTTAGTCGAGGTGAAAGTCGTTATAACTATGGTAGTAATGGTCACAATAGGTATGATAATTCGGAATCATTCGCATTAAGAATTACGGATACGAATGGAAAAGTTCAATCGGATATTGTTTCTGATTTTGAGGGAAAGTTTTCAGTTGCGAATTATAAAACGAAGCTCACGCAGAAAACAGTTATTAATCATTTTCAAAATAGATTAAATCAAAATCCTGAAAATTGGTCGAATTACTATTTGCTTTGTAAGGCTTATATGAAATTTGATAATTCGGAAGATGGGGAAGAGTTGTTTGTATCGTATTTGAAATCAAAGGAGAAAAGTGTATATTTTAATTATTTGATGGCAAAAATGTACACGTCGAATGGTAAAAGTGAACGTGGCGAAAAATTGATTTCGATATTGGATAAATCTAAAACACCGATTTATAAAATTTTATATAAGGAATTTCAGAAGCTGGATGAAAAAGATGATGAAGCTGAATATTTGGCAGCACTTTATGAGTTATTGCAAGTTTCTCCAAGTAATTTGAATATTACACATAGCATTATTGACTTTTATACGACGAAAGGAAAATTGGAAGAAAAGCGTCAATTTATCCAAAGTTTTATTCAAAGTTTTCCAAAATATGAAGAGGGTTTAGAACCTTACCTGGAGGATGATTCTTATCAGCCGAGTTCGTACAAACCGATGACCGATAAGGAGAAAGAGAAAAATTATAAGAAAATATTGAAGGGTTTGAGAGATACTTACAGTGCTTATAGTTATAATATTGTGATTCGTTATTTGAAAAACCAAGAAAAAGAAAAGGTCGATAAAATACTGGAATATTACAGTAAGATTATTAGTATGGAGCCTTATCGCCTAAGTTATTTGAAGGAAAAAGGGGATTATTTATTTGAAAAAGAACGCTATAACGAAGCACTTTCTGCTTACGAACAAGTGCTTCAGTTTTCGCCTTATGACGGTGATTCCTATGAAACGATTGGTAATATTTATCATGAAAAAAAGGATAAAGAAAAGGCATTAATATATTATAAAAAAGCAAAAGCACTAAGCGGCGGTGGAAGTTCTGGTTATGGAAGTAGTTTGGATGAGAAGATTGAAAAAATAGAAGAACCACAGAAGTTTGATGATCTATTTGATACGCCAATCTTTGAAGCTGCATTGAAAGATGATACCTGGAAAGCGGAGCTTTCGGGTGAGGAATCGGTAATTCTGTTGCATACGGTGGAAGCTCAATTAGATGAGGAAAATAAGTTAAAAATTGATCAAAAAGTTTTGATTAAAATTTTAACAGATGCCGGTGCAAAAGCTTGGACAGAAGCGAATTTTAATATGTTTGGTCGAATGAATTATGTTCGTGTAATTAAATCAGATGGACGAGAAATTACGCCGGATAGAAGTGGTAGTTATGTGGTCTTCAAGAATTTAGAAGCGAATGATTTAATTCAGTTAGAAGGAACGTATAGTTCAAATATTTCTGGTGAATTAGGAAAAGAATTATTCTTTACATTACCACTGAATCATGATGCCATTATTTATAAAAGTAAAGTGGAATTAATGGTTCCAGAAGGTAAAATTCTGCAATTCCGATGTAATAGGGTGAACTGTGATCATACGAAACGAACGGAGAGAGGAAAGGATATTTATACCTGGAATAATTCGGAAGTAGAGAAGTTTGAGAATGAATCAGCGGTTTTGGATAACTACGATATGTACGCTTGGATTATGATGAGTTCGTTGGAAGATTGGACGGTTATTTCTGATTGGTACTTGGATAAAACGTATCGAAGGTTGGAACCGAATTATGAAGTTCGTACCATCGCAGATAGCATTGTGACCGCAGGAATGACGGATAAAGAAAAAGTGGTTACGATTTATAATTATATCACGAAGGAAATCAATTATTCATTCGTTTCATTTTTGAACTCTAACTTTATTCCAAAGCGTCCTGGCTCAACGTGTTCTGCGAAAATAGGTGATTGTAAAGATGTGGCTTCATTGATGATTTCGATGTTGCGTCACGTTGGAATTGAATCATATTATGTACTGGTGAAAATTCGAAATTTTACGGCTCATCAACCAGTTCCTTCTATGTGGTTTGATCACGTAATTGTTGGTTATGTATTGAATGGAAAAATGCAATACATGGACTTAACAACGGATTTTTATCCATACTATGCTGTTCATGAAGGGGATTCTGACGCTTGGGCATTATTGATTAAGAAAGGTTCGAATAATGCTTTTCACTTACCCAATGATCATTTAAATCCAAATAAATCTCTTTTTGATGTAGAAATTGAAGCAAAATTTGGCTTGGATAGAAGTGTAGAATTAGAAGTAAAAACTGAATCTACCGGTGTCGTTGGTGGATATTTGAGAGAACGTTTGCATGGAATGACGGAAACAGAATGTCGTCGTTTCATTAGTCAAAACCTTGGTGAATCAGTATTCGAAAATTTAAAAATTGTAGATTATAAGTTCGGGGAACTAGAAGAGATTACGGAATCATTGGAATCTGAATTTTTATTTAAATCGGATAAGTATTTAGATAAAATTAGTCGCTTTTATGTTTTTGAAATTCCGTATATCAAAGCAACAGACCGATTCTCAGAATTATTAACAGAGAAACGTTATAATAATTTGGATTTACATCAGATCATGGATATTTATCCAAGTATTCAGGTTGTAAATATCGAAATGCCCGACGGTTACAGACTTTCAGAAGTACCGAAATCAATAGTGATGGATAATGTATTTTTTGATTATGAAGTACGATACGAACAAACACCAAAAGGAATGAAGGTTTATCGAAAATTGAATTTTAAAAATCGGTTGGTGAAAGTCGAAGATTATGTTGAATTTAAGAAATCATTTTTGGAAATGGTTGAAGCGGATGGTTTGAAATTAGCGATGGAAAAGTAGCTTTTGAGGACTTATTTGAAAATTCCAATTATGGCATCACAACTGCTTAAAAGTTATTTATAGCGATTAACTGTTTAAGCAGTTGTTTATTATTAAAAATAAAATTAGCCTTTTCATAATTCATAATTTGTCAATTATTAGACAATAATAAAACCATTCAAAACAGGCACAGGTATTTTATGTTACCTATTTTTGTGTTTTTTATTATTCCTCTTCACTTAGTAGTAAATCAAC
>CAWVWD010000318.1:0-5601 GCA_963933585.1 uncultured Saprospiraceae bacterium | reverse complement strand
AAAATGCCAATCCAAAAACAACGCAAAATCGAAATCACTATTTTGATGCGTTTGCTCTTACATATCACTACTTATCAGTCCGTTATTGAAAAATGGTATTTGGCACAACGATTGTCTTTATATGTATTGTGCGAATAATTTAGTGAGTGTGTATTTATAAGATACGCTTTAGCGATCAATGGCTTTTTAGCTGTTAATCGCTATTTTTTTTGATTAAAAATAGAAAACCGTCATACAATTCTTTTGCATAACGGTTTTTAAATCTTATTAAAGGTTATAAATCCCGTCTAAAAATTCGCATTTAAAAACGCCTTAAATCCATCATAATCAATTCCCATTTCTATACTTACTTTTTCCTTGTCTGCCAATTTCGCCAAACGTTCCGGAACCTCAATTTCATGTCCGAAAATATCTTCCATATCCGGTTTGAACTTTGCAGGATGAGCCGTTTCTAAAATAATAGCTTGTGTATCAGGATTTTCTTCTTGATAATCCTTCACCGCTAGATACGCAACCGCTCCGTGAGGATCCATGACGTAATTATATTTTTCTTTAATTTCTAACACAGCGGCACGAGTTTCTTCATCATTATAAGCGTAACCGTGAATATTTTTGGTCATATTATTCCAAACAGAATCGTACAAATCTAACATTCTTGCAAAGTTTGACGGATTCCCAACATCCATTGCATTTGAAATCGTACGAACAGACGGACGAGGTGCGTAACGACCAGTTTTTAAATATTCAGGAACGATATTATTCGCATTCGTCGCAGCGATAAAACCGTGAACGGGTAAACCCATTCTTTGAGCTAAAAGTCCGGCAGTTAAGTTTCCAAAGTTTCCACTTGGAATTGCAAATACTAATGGTTTTGATTTATCTTTCAATTGTTTGTAGGCTTCAAAATAGTAGAAACTCTGTGGAATCAATCGAGCGATATTAATAGAATTGGCAGATGACAAACGGATACTTCTCAAACTTTTATCCAAAAAAGCTTGTTTTACCAAGGCTTGACAATCATCAAATGTGCCATCTATTTCCAAAGCCGTAATATTTTCTCCTAAAGTCGTCAATTGCTTTTCTTGCAGATAACTTACCTTTCCTTTTGGATATAAAATCACTACTTTGATACCCAGTGCTTTATAAAATCCTGCGGCAACAGCTCCGCCTGTATCGCCAGAAGTAGCGACTAAAATGACGAGTTCTTTGTCATTACCTCGATTAAAATAACTCATCAACTGCGACATGAATCTCGCACCAAAATCCTTAAATGCTAAACTCGGTCCATGCCAAAGTTCCAATACTTTCCTCTGGGCATCCAATTCCACAATCGGAGCAGGAAATGTCACTGATTTTTTAATGATTTCTGCTAATTCATGTAACGGAATCGTATCACCAAATAAATTTGCACAAATCTTAAATGCCATATCTTCAAACGAATAATCGTTCAAATTTTCGATAAATCGTTCCGGCAATTGTGGAATTTCCGTTGGCATGAATAAGCCATTATCGTCTGGTAAACCTTTCATTACCGCTTCGGCTAAAGTCACCGTTACTGCTTTGTTTTTAGTAGAGTATAATTTCATTTTAATTTCATTATAATTTTAATCTTCCGTTTTATATAAGTTTCGCACGAAACTGAAGAAATAAGATGAAGCCGTTATACCGACGAAGTTGGGTATGACGGACTTTATTTGGTTTTTAGTCTTGCACGTTAATATTTTGCGTTTGTGTTTGAATTTGAAATATATTAAGGGCATCATCAGAATATTTGATAAAATGCGTAAGCGTCCAACATCTAAAGTCTAACAGCGAAGCAATCTAATATCCTAAAATAATTAACACCGAATTGCACCTTCGTTATTAATCTCTGAAATATACGTTTTACATTGAATTTTAGCTTTTCTATAAATAGCCTTCATCGCTTGTTCAACCGCTTCCGCTTCTAATGAATTCTTACTCATCGCAAAAATCGTAGGTCCGGCTCCCGAAATACTACAACCCATTGCACCAGCTTTTAGCGCAGCTTCTTTGACTTCATAGAATTGCGGAATCAATTGTGCTCGTTGTGGCTCAATCATCACATCTTCCAGACTGCGACCGATTAAATTAAAATCGCCATTTACCATTCCTAAAATGAAACTTGACAAATTAGCCGATTGTTGAATTGCTGTTTTCAATGGAATCGTATCGCTCAAAACCGCTCGAGAATCTGCCGTCAAAATCTGCACATTTGGACAAACCAATGTTAAATACAAACCGGAAGGCGTATAAACTCGGTGATAATCTAAACTCATATTATCCCGAATCAAAATCAATCCACCCAATAGGGAAGGAGCGACATTATCAGCGTGATAAGCTTTGGAAGCCAATTGTTCGCCTTGCATCGCAAAGGGCAATAAATCTTTTTTCTGTAAAGGATTTCCCAAAAATTCATTCACTGCCATCGCTCCTGCAACTGCCGAAGCGGCACTCGAACCTAAGCCACTTCCCGCAGGCATTTTTTTACGAATTTCTAAATCGACACCAATCTTAGTTCCCAAATGATTCAATACTGCTTGTGCTGCAACACCAGCTGTATTTTTCGTTGGATCAAGTGGTAAACCTTTTCCACCTGTGATTTTAGAAATCGTTACGCCAGGCGTTCGACTTTCTTTGATAATAATTTCATCGCCAGGGTTGGTTAAACACAATCCTAACACGTCGAATCCGACTGCCACGTTTCCGATACTCGCTGGAGCAAATACTTTCATTTTTCTGCTTCTGTTTTCGTAAAAATCGTGTCGATTTTGCAAACCGATACGATTTAATCATAAAGATTTTTCTAATTAAGTTCGCAAAGTTAAAGTATTGATTGATTAGAGTGTATGAATGTGAAAGATTTTGAAGTATTTATTTAGTTGTAACTGATTTTGGGATTGATGAATGTTTTTTAATATTCATCAATAAATTCCTAATAATTTCAATGTTTCCTTATCTAATTGTTCAATAGGAATATGTTTCTGTTTCTAAAATTGGATTAATACTTTTTTCATTTCACAGTCAAATATATTATTAATTTTTATATTATTTGCTGATGATAGATAAAAGGATAGTCTCATTGTTTTTATAGTCAAAAAGAGGGGAAACTACAGCAATTTTCGGTTTAGCATTTTTCGGGATATGATTGTAATATTAAACGGTGTCGGTGCACTGCACTTTAATATATAATGTAAAATACCATCAGTTCTACAAACGGAATTGGTGCGCTGCACCTTTTTCGATTATAAAATATTCAGAGAATTGATTCCTTTCTTGTTTATTTGATTGATAATTAAGGATTTAGAAAATATAATGTAAAAATTTTAAATCCAGAATGGCTAAAAAAACTAAACCATAAAAGACACAAAAGTAATTTTGCAAAATAGCATCATTTTGGCAAAGCTAAAATCAAAAACTTAAATGACTTTTTATGACTTTTATGGTTTAAACAAAATTATTTCTTTTTCCAAAACTCCGCAGAATCAATCTTTCTCGTCCAAAGTTCCTCCCCCTTAGTATCAAAAATCGTAATATTCAGAATACGCTCTTTGCGTTTTCCCGTTACTTCTACAATCGCAAAATTATGTGCCATTACGACTGTTCCATCCACACGATTTTTATTATCTTCCTTATCTGCTCTTGTATTAGAACCGGCGGTAAGCGAAGAAACAGTCAAATCGTACATGATAAAACCCTTTTCCGTTTCCATTCGACTTAACTCCGTATTGTGTCTATCGCCAGTTAAAAAAATCACACCTTTGATATTTTCTTCTTCGATTCGTGTCAATAAATAGGCTCGTTCTTCTTCATAATTCGCATAGTTTTCCGCTACTTTTTCAGAGTTTAAAACTTGTCCACCAATCGCAACCATTTTAAACGGTGCAAAAGAGTTACTCATCGCTTCCACTAACCAATCAATTTGTGCTTTTCCCAAAATCATTTCCTCGCCACTTTTAGGATTTTTCGGTGTTCTAAAATAGCGATTATCTAAAAGGAAAAATTCCACATCATGGAACGAAAACTGCGAGGTGATTCCGCCACTAAGACTAGGTAAACCAAAAGTCGGATTCGACCAAAAAAGCTTAAACGCTTCCAATGTTTTATCCTTATGAATAAAACTCCTATCCGAATTGTTTGGACCAAAATCGTGATCATCCCAAGTCGCATAATTATGAGTTGAAGCCAATAAACGTTGCATTTCAGGTGTCGATCGAGTATGTGTATAGCGATGCAAAATTCCAGTTCGAGTATTCCAATCTGCTTCCCGCAAATACATATTATCACCTAACCAAAGCATCATATTCGGAGCTTTATCGGTAATTGATTCAAAGATTTCGTATCCACTGCCATAACCATTTCCTGGCCGATCAAAACTGGTTTCATTAATATAAGTACAGCTACCAAGTGCAAATTTAAATGCAGGCGGATCTGTTCGCCATTGCCAAAGTGGTTGAGCTTGGAATTTTAAATCATAATCAAATTCGATAATTTCACCATTGATAACCAATTGATAATTATAAAACTTATCCGGTAAAACTTCGTCCGCTAAAAGTTTAGCCGTGTAAACGTTCTCTTTTTCCGTCAAAACTGTATTTGTTACGAACGTATCCGAGTTTTCCACATTTTGTGCCCAATACTCAATATGAACAATCGCCGCCGAATTCGTCTGTACCCAAAGTTGAACTTCACGCATTTCAGAATAGCCGACCATAGGTCCGGATTGTAAAAAACTTTTTTGTGCAAAAAAGGCTGTATTACAAATAAAAAGTAAGCTGCTAATTAATAATAGTTTTTTCATAATATATAAAATTCTAATAATCAATGTGATTTTTGTTCAAACCGTTTATTATTATAAATGTCGGAATATTCCAAGTATTAGGAAAGTGATTAGAGTTAATTTAAAATAGGATTCCTATTAATTAATTGATTGCTAAGTTGCTGTATTTTTATGATGCATTAAAAAAAAATGATACCTTTTATAACCACCAAAATATCAATTAGAGTTAAAATATCAATCATTATCTTATAATTTCAGTTAATTACCTAAAATATCATAATAGGAATAATTTAATGCTGGTATGTTCGGACAGCAGCCGGGAATTAAGGCTTTCAACCTAAAATCAATAATGCCAATCCAAAACGCAATCCAAAACCGAAATCATATTTTGATGCGTTTGTCCTTTGAGGTTTCTGAATAGTATAATTATATCAATTTTTGTTGTTTTCGGTTAACCTATGACGTCATTTTAATAATTATTCGAATCATTTTTTCGTATAAATTGCATGATCACTTTAGTGCTGTGAGTTTAAAAAGCAATATTGTATCTGGGTTTTAACCCAATATTTACGCAGTTTTGGGCTTTAGCTTATTTTTTTTTGAACGCTTAGTCACGGCACCAAAGTGACCGTACAATTGATATTTTTGGGGGCGAATTTTTTTAGAGTTTTTTCAATATAGTCGATACTCCACCTATAAAGTAGCCGAAATCTGCGGCAGCTGAAGCAGTCGTTACGAAAAAAAAAGTCGTGACACAAATTTTGTATCACGACGATTCTCCTATTATATCATATTTTCCAAAC
>CAWVWD010000317.1:0-5610 GCA_963933585.1 uncultured Saprospiraceae bacterium | reverse complement strand
TCAGCATATTACGTTTTTGAATTTATGTAAAATTGACATTTTTTTGAAAAAATGCACGGACTATTGAGTATGATAAAGTATCTATAAATCAAATCCAATATCTTTCCGATAATTCTTCCCTTCAAAATCAATCAAATCCGCATTCTTATTAGAAATCGCTAACGCATCTTGAAACGTTTTCCCGTAAGAAGTAATTGCCAAAACACGTCCGCCGCTGGTAACGATATTATCGCCATCTTGCTTCGTTCCTGCATGAAAAAGAATACTATCCGACACCTTGTCGAAACCGGTCATTACTTTTCCTTTAGGATAACTTTCCGGATAACCGCCCGAAACTAACATAATCGTCGTTGCTGCTCTTTCGTCGATTGCTATGGTTTGTGTGCCTAATTCATCCTTGGCAGTTGCGTATAATAAATCCACTAAATCACTTTTCAAACGAGGCAAAACGACTTCCGTTTCTGGATCACCCATTCTACAATTATATTCGATGACGTAAGGTTCGTTATTCACCCGAATCAAACCTAAAAATAGGAAACCGTGATAACTAATACCCCGATTTTGCAAACCAGAAATCGTAGGTTTTACAATACGTTCTTCAACTTTTCGCATCATTTCCGCATCCACGAAAGGCGGCGGAGAAACAGCACCCATACCACCAGTATTCAATCCAATATCTCCTTCGCCAATCCGTTTGTAATCTTTCGCAACCGGCAATATTTTATAAGATGTGCCATCTGTCAAGACAAAAACAGAAAATTCGATACCATCCAAAAACTCTTCAATCACAACTTTCGTACTCGCTTCCCCAAATTTTCCGCCTAACATCGCTCTCAATTCAGCTTGAGCTTCTTCGATATTATCCAAAATCAAAACACCTTTTCCTGCGGCCAAACCATCTGCTTTTAAAACAATCGGAGGGGTTTGCGTTGCAATATAATTCACGCCTTCTTCTACCGTCTCTGCTATAAATTCTCGGTAACCAGCCGTTGGAATATCATTTTCAAACATAAAAACTTTCCCGTAAGCCTTGCTTCCTTCCAGCTTTGAACCTTCTTTCGACGGTGCAACGATTCCGACGTTCTTCAATACTTCATCGGCTTGAAAATAATCATAGATCCCTAAAACCAAAGGCGCTTCTGGTCCGACTACAACTAATTTTACCTCATTTTCCAAAACTGCTTTTTTAACTGCTGCAAAATCTGTTGGATCAATTGGTAAGTTCGTTCCTAAAACGGCTGTTCCTGCATTTCCTGGTGCGATAAATAATTGATCACATTGCTCACTTTGTGTCATTTTCCAAGCGAAAGCATGTTCCCGTCCGCCACTGCCTAATATAAGTATATTCATAACTGATTACATTGATTCTTCGAAGAATTTGATTCCAAATTTGGCTGCAAAGATAAAGGAATTGAGAGAGGAAAAGGAATTGAAAATGGAAATGATATTATAAAATAAGAATCATTAGAAAATACCAGTTTAAAAATTCCAAACCCTTCCGTCATTATCAAAATGGCATTAGGTAAACCAAAATTTTATTGGAAGATATTTATTTTTCATCGAATGACTTGAGTATAAAATGATTACATCACTTAACTTTGGAAAAAAATTAAAGGTCTAAACGTATTTTGATTTAAAAATTTATAGGTTTTGACCCTCAATGGTCACTTACCGTTAAACCGCTACACTTTTATACCTTTATACAAACTTAACAATATGAAACACTTACGATTATTAATTTTATTCGTTGCAATGACCAGTTTTACGGCTTGTAATTTGATGAGTCCTTGTGGTAATTCAAAAGAAGAATTCTTGAAGAATTACAATGCGTTTATTAAAAATATTGAAGAAAAAGATTTGGCTTATGATGCGAATGAATGGGAAGCTTATGATAGCGATTTTAAGCAAATCATAGAAGAATGTCATGAAAAATATAAAGCTGAAATGTCGGCTTCGGAAGAAATTGACTTTTGGACGAATGCGTTGGCTTACTATTATTATCGCTATGGAACGGATATGATTAGTGTATTGAGCGATTCATCTAATAAATTATCCGTGACGATTTCTGAGAATGTGAATAGTGCAATTGATAATCCGAAAGTCGTCTTAAAGAAAATTCTTGGCAAAGATAAAATGGACGAATTGGAAGATTTACTTGATAGTTTTGGAAAAGATATAGGGAAATGGGGAAAGAAATTGGAAAAGTTATTTGAGTAAGATTCATGCTTACGTAGTTACCGCCTTCGACTTTATTGTTTCCTTATTCAATTGTTTTATTATTCAAACAGTTTTTAGAAATAACAATAAGTCAAGGGCGATAACAATCGAAAAATGAATCAATAAATAACAGCAATAAGTATCAGCGAAAAATATTTAGAAAAAAGCGTTAAACCATTTAGCCATCGGTATTTTACCTCCCTTTAATTAAGCGAAAAAAATAATAAAAATCCTATCAAAATCACTCCTTAGCGAAAATTCGTTCTGTTTTTTCATAAAAAATTTTACCTTTGATTACACTAACAATATGAGTAAAGTGTACATAAGTAAATTGATAAATCTATTATAAAGACCTGACAAGTTTTCTAAACCTGTCAGGTCTTACTATCAGTTGGTTACAATACTACCTACTACTTATACACACTACCAAATTAAATTCACCGCTAACAATTGGGAAACCGTGGGTAATCAAAGTCAAAGAATCATATTCGGACTGAAAGTAAAGCAATTGCGAAAAGGATATGGATTATCTTTTTCAGATTTGTCGGAGCGTTCAGGTATGTCGATTTCTTACTTGAATGAAATTGAGAAAGGAAAAAAATATCCGAGAGAAGATAAAATTGAAGCTTTAGCCGAAGCTTTAGAAACAACTGTTGTCGCCTTGACATCAACAGAACTGGGAAAGAAGTTAGCCCCTTTAGGCGAATTACTAAAGTCAAATTTTTTAAGCGAATTACCACTGGATTTATTCGGTTTAGATGCTGGAAAAATTGTTGAGCTATTAGCCGACGCACCAACTAGAATCGGCGCATTTATCACGACTTTAGTCAGTATTTCTCGCCGTTATGCCTTAGAGCAAGAAAATTTCTACTTCGCTGCATTACGTTCTTATCAAGCTTTGCACGATAATTATTTTGAAGAATTAGAAGAGAAAGCAGATGAATTTGTCGCTAAAAATAACCTGCCGGTTAATCGTGCTGTTCCGACTCGAATGCTGAGTAAAATTCTAAAATCAAAATATCGCTATAAAATGGAAGAAATGACTTTTGGAGAGGATTTCCAAGAGTTAAATCGCTTCCGATCTATCTATTTGCCGGATAAAAAACGGTTGATGGTTAATAATAAATTAACCGATACGCAACGGGCTTTTTTATTGGGAAAAGAGTTAGCATTTAATGCCTTGAAATTAAAAACTCGAATTTATACGTCAACTTTCGTCAAAGTAAATTCGTTCGAAGAAGTTTTGAATAACTTCAAAGCTGCTTATTTTTCTGGTGCAATTTTGATGAATCGAGATAGTTTATTGAGCGATTTAAACGAATTTTTTAGTCAGCCAAAATGGAATTCGGATAATTTCCTTGCCATTATGAATAAATATAAGGCTTCGCCCGAAATGTTTTTTCATCGCTTAATTAGTATTATTCCGAAGTATTTTGGTTTAGATAATATCTTCTTTATTCGTTTCAATAATCGCCTAAGTACAAGCGAATATCAGTTGACGAAAGAGTTACACTTGAACCGAGAACACCAGCCTTACGGGAATGCTTTCTTGGAACATTATTGTCGCCGATGGATAACGGTTTGGATGTTACAAGATTTGCAAAGTAAACAGATTAAAGAAAATTATACCGGAATGTTATCCGGCATTCAGCGGTCAAGATTCAAAGGCAGCAATGATGAATACTTATGTTTCACCATCGCTCGACCTGCTCACCCGACGCCAGATACGAATATCAGTGTTTCACTCGGAATGTTGGTAACAGAAGATTTGAAGAAAAAAATTCGCTTTTGGAATGATCCATCTATTCCAGTTAAAGATGTGAGCCAAACGTGTGAACGTTGTCCGATTGCAGATTGTGCAGAACGAGTTGCTTCGCCAATTGTCGTCGAACAGGAAAAACGTCAGAAGCGTTTGGAAGCAGCTTTGAAAAGGTTGATGGAAGAGTAAGATTATAAAATCACAAAACAAAAAAACAATGATAAAAGTATTAGATCTTGGATTTTTAGGCTTAAATGGAGCAATCGCAGCATTTCTGGTCGAGACAAGTGTAGGTCCTGTTTTGGTAGAAACTGGTCCACATTCTGTTAATGGAAATTTAGAAAAAGCGGTTAATAATTGTGGTTATCAGCTTTCTGATATCAAACACGTTTTTATCACACATATTCATTTTGATCACGCAGGTGGTGCTTGGGCTTTAGCGAAAACTGGTGCGACGATTTATTTGCACCCTTTCGGAAAACGGCATTTGGGCGAACCCACTAAATTATATGCTTCCGCAAAACGGATTTATAAAGATAAAATGGAAACGCTTTGGGGACGAATGGAAGCGATTGACGATAAAAAACTGGTAACAGTTGAGCATGGAGAAACGATAACGGTTGGTGATACAGCATTTGTTTCTTGGCATACGCCAGGTCATGCAGTACATCATATTGCTTGGCAAGTTGGCAAAGATTTATTCTCAGGCGATGTTGCTGGTGTGAAAATCGGAAATGGAATGGTTGTTCCGCCTTGTCCACCGCCAGATATTAATATTGAAGATTGGTTGACTTCGATTCAATTGATTCGAGGATTGGATATTACGGGAATGTATTTGACGCATTTTGATAAGGTGACCAATATTTCAGCACATTTAGATGCGTTGGAAACTATCCTTTGGGATTGGGCAAATTGGATAAAACCTCACTTTGAAAATGGAACAGATCAAGCCGAAGTCGTTCCTCAATTCATGGCTTACACCAAAAAACAACTTGCTGATTTCGGACTTTCTGAAAGTGCTATCGCTCAATATGAAGCGGCAAATCCATCTTGGATGAGTGTTGCTGGTTTAATGCGATATTGGTATAAGAAAGGGCAGAAATAAATTAGTCGTTTTCAGTTGGTCGTTTTATTCTTAAATTACCAACTGAAAACAAATTGGATTATTCCCCTAAAATACCTTATTTTTGTTTGAACTGTTTCTTTTGTAAATAACTTTTATATTTTATGAATACATCTTTCAATTATATTGATTTATTTGCTGGTTGTGGCGGCTTGTCTTTAGGTTTACATAAAGCAGGTTGGAAAGGTTTGTTTGCTATTGAAAAAAGCCCACAAGCTTTCGAAACACTTGAATATAATTTGATAAAAAAAAATAAACATTTTGATTGGGTAGATTGGTTACCTCAAGAAGCATTAGATATAAATAATGTTTTAGAACAATATGAAAGTGAATTGAAAGAACTTCAAGGTAAAGTTACAATGGTAGCTGGAGGTCCGCCTTGTCAAGGCTTTTCAACAGCAGGAAGAAGAGTAGAATCTGATACTCGAAATAGTTTAGTAAAATCATATATTCGATTTATAGAATTAGTTTCACCATCAATCATATTTTTTGAGAATGTAAAAGGCTTTAC
>CAWVWD010000316.1:0-5636 GCA_963933585.1 uncultured Saprospiraceae bacterium | reverse complement strand
CTGGAGTTCAGACGTGTGCTCTTCCGATCTCTTAATAATAATCTGGCAAATTATGCTGCTCATTACCAAAATGAAAAGGTGTTTATCCATTTAGATAAGACAATTTATAAACCGACGGAAGCAGTTTGGTTTAATGTTTTTGTGAGAAATAGCAATCGTTTGACGGCTTCTTTGAGTGAAATTATTTATGTGGAATTATTAGCCCCGAACGGAAGTAAAGTCAAGCAGTTGACTTTGTTAGCGGATAATGGAATGGCGGCCGGAGATTTTCAATTGACCGAAAATATGATTGGCGGTTTATACACGTTGAAGGCTTATACTCGTTGGCAACAAAATACTGGGGATGCTTTTGAAAAGATATTGCAGATTCAAAAAACGGTATTGCCGAAATTGAATATGAAATTGGAGTTTGCTCGGAAAGCTTATGGTGCGGGGGATGAAGTAATGGCAAATTTGACGTTGGAAACGGTGACAAATCAAGCTTTGGCGAATAAGAAGTTTGACTTTACGGTAAGTTTGGCGGGACAACAGCTAATTAAAGGGAAAGAAACGACGAATGGAAAAGGTAAAATAGAAGTGAAATTCAAATTGCCAAAAAAATTAAATACGAATGATGGTTTATTGAATATTATAATTCCTCATAATGGTTCGACGGAATCTATCGCTCGGACGATTCCGATTATTTTAAATAAAATAGATATGCAATTCTTGCCGGAAGGTGGAGATTTAGCAGCGAATTTGAAATCGAATATTGCATTTAAAGCGGTCAATGAATTTGGTCAACCTGCGGATATTGAAGGGGTAATTTATGATTCGAAAAATCAAAAAATAACGACTTTCAAATCATATTATCAAGGAATGGGCGGCTTTGAATTATTGGCGAAAGCCGATGAAAAATATACGGCAAAAATTACGAAACCGATTGGTATTACCGAGGTTTATAATTTGCCTTTGGCGAAAGCCGAAACTGCGGTTTTGAATATTATTAATCAAACAAAAGAAAAAATAACAGTGCGAGTTGCGTCAAATGTAGCAGCGAATTATGCTTTGACGGCAACGGCACGAGAAAAAATCGTTTTTACTGAAATTTTGAAGGATTTAAACGGTGAAAAAACGATTGAAATTCAGACTAAAAATTTACCGATTGGTATTACGCAATTGACTTTATTCAATGCTAAAAATCAAGCAATAGCAGAGCGTTTGGCGTTTGTGAATCCGCATCAGCAATTGAATATTAAAATTGAAACGGATAAAACAAATTACAAATTACGAGAAAAGGTTAAGGCGAAAATTAAGGTCACGGATGAAAACGGAAAACCTGTAAAAGGTCAGTTTTCGGTGTCGGTTGTCGATGAAATTTTATTATCTCATGCGGATGATAAACAAGCAAATTTATTAGCATATTACTTATTGACTTCCGACTTGAAAGGCGAAATTAAAGAACCGAATTTTTATTTCGAGAAAGCCGAAGTATCCGATAAAGTCGATAGAAAAGTGGCCTTAGATTATGTGTTGATGACGCACGGTTGGCGACGTTTTTCTTGGCAACAAGTGATTGCAGGAAACTTACCAAGATTTAGTTATCCGCACGAAACGACGAAGTTTCAAGGTCAAGTTGTAGATGCGTTTAATCGTCCTTTGGCGAATGCAAAAGTGGAAGTAAAGGGCAGACGAAATAAGAATGTGGAAGCGATAACAGATGCTCACGGACGATTTATTTTAGATAAAATTGGACTTTTGCCACCGTTCAAAATTAAGGCGAGTTATGAAGAATTTGATAAAAGTTTAGAAATAAATAGTTACGCTCAAAACTGCCGTATTCAAGTAATGGCAAACTATTCAAGAGATATTCACGGTCGTGTCGTGGATTATCGTTCGAAAGGTGTGGAAGGCACAAAAATCGAAATTGTTGGAAATGGAATGAAAACTTTGACGGCTGTTTCGGATAAATCGGGAAATTTTATGATTCCAAATGTGGACTTACATCAATACAATCAGATTCAAACGAAATATTTAGAAATTAAGCAGAATCGGTCTTTACATCATTATGTCAATGGAAATACGGTTTTGTTTAATTTAGGTATTAATAAAATTTCGGTTTTAGATGGTCAAGTTATTACTCAAAGAGGCGAAGGTTTGGAAGGTGTGGCGATAACGATTGATGGAATGAAGGATACGGTTTATTCACAAAAAGATGGTTATTTTAAGTTACCCAATGTTGATTTTTCAAAATTCCATTACGTAAAAGGAATTTATAATGGACGTATTCAACAAGGTTATATTCAAGGAGGAAAAAATACAATTGTTCGATTTTATAATGTTGCTGATATTCGAATAAAGTATGCAGAGAAAACAAGTGAAAACCCTATAATTCGAGGTTTTATAGAAGATGGAACTGGAGAACCCGTACTTTTCGCAACCGTTAAAATACTTCAAAATGGAAAAGTCATTGGTGGAGTACAAACGGATTTTGATGGAAAATATGAGCTTAAAAATTTACAAAAAGGAACGTATAATCTTGAAGTAAATTATGTCGGTTATGAAGCAGTTTTTGCTCACGGTATAATTGTAAAAGATAAAAACGTAACGGTTGATTTTCCGATGTATCAAACGGTTAATTTGAATGAAGTTGTTGTAACGTATCAAGTTCCTTTAGTTACACAAGATAATACAACGCAAGGAACGACTATTACAGCAACCGATGTTCAGCGAATGCCTACTATGTCGGCAAATACGAATATTGCGGCTTATACCCAAACTTTACCGACAGCTACAAATGCGACGACTAATTTAGTTGTTCAAGATAACACCGTACAAGGAACGGTTGTAACCTTCGCAGAAATTGACAAATTACCTTCGAAAAATATCAACGGAATTATCGCACAAGGTGGAGAGAAAGGTGATAACGGTGACCAGATTACAATTCGAGGTTCTCGCTCTCCTGCAACGACTTATTATATTGATGGAATTCGAGTGAGTGGAAATATGATTCCACAAAGTGAAATTGAGCAATTGCAAATAATTACTGGTGGAACTCCTGCAAGTTTCAGTGATATGGGCGGATTAGACGTGACGACATCTGATATTAATTTTTATACTAATCAAGATGTAGAACAACCTGAACCAAAAGTAAATCGCTACTATTTAGAAAATCGAAATGATGATATTGATTATGAAAATTCAAAAGATATTTCGGTCGGAAAAGCGATTGCAGAATACGGTTATGCGACTAAATTCCAAAGTGGTTATTACAAAGCTCGAACATTTTATACTCCAAAATATAAAAATAGTAAAACGAAGATTAGAGATGATTTCCGCACGACTTTGTATTGGGAAAATGCGTTAGAAACGGACGAAAAAGGCGAAGCGGAATTTGAGTTTCCAAATGCGGATGTAACGACGAATTATCGAATTACCGTAGCAGGTTTTTCTGATGACGGACAAATCGGTTTGAATACCGAAAAGTATTTTGTGCAAATGCCTTTTGCATTACAAACGAAAGTTCCGAATAGTATTTTGACTGGCGATAAATTGACGATTCCGGTGACGTTGATGAATAACACGGATAAAGCAATTTCTGGTGAATTATTCCTTGAGTTACCGCCACATTTTGAATTGTTGAATGATATTGATAAAAAGATAAGACTGGATGCAAAAGAAGTGAAAGTTGTTAAAATGAAGTTTTTGATTGGCAATGATATTTCATTTAGTAATATTAATATTACGTTTAAATCTGATGATTTTGAAGATGCTTTCGCAACAAATATTCAAACGGTTTCGAGGGGTTTTCCAGTAGATGAAGTATTTGGTGACAATAAGGTTTCAAGAGATTTTGAGTTTAATTTGAATGCTGTTTTAGAAGGAACTTTGGATATTAAATTAACGGTTCATCCGAATATTTTGAGTGATTTGGTTTCTGGTGTGGATAGAATGTTCCGTCAGCCGAGCGGTTGTTTTGAACAAGTTTCAAGTTCTAATTATCCGAACTTATTAGCCTTAAATTATATGCGAGATACGGATGTTCGTAATCAACAAATTGAAGCGAAAGCAGAAAGGTTTTTGGGAATTGGTTACAACAAGATGAAAGGTTATGAAGTCGAAGGTGGCGGTTTTGATTGGTACGGTAAAGCACCTGCTCACGAGGGTTTGACGGCTTATGGTTTGATGCAATTAGTGGATATGACAAATGTTTTTGAGGTCGAACAAGATTTAATTGATAGAACCGCAAACTGGTTATTAAGTAGACGAGATGGTGAGGGGAATTGGGAAGTAAATGAACGTTATTTACATAAATGGAATGCGGAGAATAAATTGGTTTACAATAGTTATATTATTTGGGGATTGACGGAAGCTGATTACGGCGATGAGCTTGAAACAGAGATTAATTACAATTATAATTTAGCGATTAAATCCGAAAATCCTTACGTCATGGCGTTGATGGCAAATGCCTTATCGGTAATGAATGATGAACGTGCAAACGATTTGATTGAAGCCTTACTATTAATGCAAAAAGAGGACGGAAGTTGGATGGGAACGCAGCCGTCAATCGTTGGTTCACAAGGTCGAAATTTACAAATCGAAACAACAGGTTTGGTCGCTTTGGCAATTATGGATTGGGAAGCAGATGGCGATTTACAATTGCGAAAAGGAATAGATTTTATTGCAAAATCTAAAAATGAATATGGTTTTGGTTCGACTCAATCTACGGTTTTGGCAATGAAAGCTTTGGTAGAATATGCGGATTATAACAAAAACATGGGTGGCGATGGCAAAATTATCTTATACAAAGGCGATCGTGAAATTGCAATTTTTGAGTATACGAAAGATATGAATCAACCGATTGTTTTTGAAAATTTACACACCCATTTTAGTGATAAAAAGAATAAATTAAAAGTGCGTTTTGTCGGTGTCGAAAAAGCATTATCGTATGATTTGAGTGTGAATTATCACACGAGTTTGCCAAAAAATGAACCATTGACGCATATTAATATCAAAACTGAAATGTTGGATACGAAAGTGAAAGTTGGTGAAACGGCAAGGTTACAAGTTACGCTGAATTCGACTCTTTCTAAGCCGGTTGTAAATCCAATTGCAATTATTGGAATTCCATCCGGTTTAACGCTGCAACCTTGGCAATTACGAGAATTGGAAGAAAAAAATGTAGCCGATTATATCGAGCTTTGGAATGGTTACATCGTCTTTTATTTCCGAGAATTTGAAGGCGAGAAAGTGATTAATTTGGATTTAAAAGCGGATGTTCCAGGCACTTTCGAAGCTCCTGCTTCTTCGGCGTATTTGTATTATGACAATGATAAGAAAAGCTGGTCATTACCGGAGGCGGTAATCGTTCAATAGAACAACTGGCACTGACGTTGCCGAACATTCGGGTAATTATAAGTAACAATTATACAATAACGTTTTGGCAAAGGCGGTGCCGTTTGCCCTACGATATTCGAAATTCAAAAGATATTTTCAATTAGGCGATTGAAACAATGTACCGCTTATAACTTAGGTTGTGAGCGGTTTTTTTAGGTATCGGCTACTTTAGCTGCCGCAATAGTATGACGAAAACGGCAGCTAAAACAGCCGCTACGTACAAAAAAAAAACGCTGATAACCACAAAAAATGTGGTTACC
>CAWVWD010000315.1:0-5645 GCA_963933585.1 uncultured Saprospiraceae bacterium | reverse complement strand
ACGTATTGCCGCCATCAGTCGTCATTAGAGATTTAGCAAAAGCATTGGTGCAAATAAAGCGATTTATGTGCAATCAGAAAAACAACCAGAATCTGGATTTGAGTTAGTTGAACCCACTTTAGAAAATGTTTATTTTAATGATAATTGTAGCTTGTTGGAAGGATGATAATCGCAGTTTTCGAAAAGTATTAAAATTATTGCGATAGCTGAAGGCAGTTGTTGTCAAAACCTTGATACAAAGAATAAAAAAGAAGCGGTTAAAAAATAGAAAAATCGAAAATGAAATACCTCAACGCTTAGGCATATAGAACATAATTTATCCTTAAGCTTCGGGATAAATTATGCCCACAAAATAGCCTATTGCTTCACAATTTTCTTCACCAAACTTCCTCCATTCTCATCTTGAATTTGAATCAAATAAGTGCCCGAAGCATACGATTGAAAATCCAAAAACTGTACAAAATCCGTAGAAGTTTTACAGGATAAAAGTTTTCCGTTTATATCCATAATCGTCACAGTCCAAGTTCCTTGAAACGGAAGTTCCAACGATAAATAGTCGATTACAGGATTCGGAAATACCTTAATATTAGTATCGGTCAATACAGGTTTTGTTTCAACGGAAAACAATAAAATTGTTTGATTAATATCGTCTGTCATATTCAAATTAGCCGTAACGGTTTCACTATTATGCGTTGTCGTAATTCGATAATCTCCTTTGAAACCTCGCAAATCTAAGTGACCATTTGCATCCGTTGTTAATGTAGAATCTGTCCACCATTGATTGAAAATCAAATCGGTAAAAACAGCATGTGTTGGTTTTGGATTCCAATTTATATCATATAAAGGAGCGTTTGAATGCCAATGCGCACCATCCCAAAATCCCCACATCAAAAAACCATTGGTGGAAGGATGACTGAAAATCATTGTCAGAAAATCACCGGTATATTTTGCAGCCATTGTATCTGATAAAATATCGGACTGGTCGTATTCCGTAATTTTTATGGGTAAATTAAACGTTTGGTACGCATCTTCTAAAATTGCATAAAGCGAATCTGGCGGCACTAAAGAAGAACCCATGTGTGCTTGAAAACCCAGACCATCAACGGTTGAACCTGCGTTGACAATCTCTTGCAACATACTTTTGTACAATACATAATCGCCTCCGGTGACGCTACCATTATTCAAAATATTATAATCGTTCAAATAACCGACCAACGAAGGTGATTCCAGTTTAGCTTGATTAAAAATCTGTGGATATATTTCTCGACCAGTCGGATAACCAGCGGCTCCCTGTAAGGCATATTCTAATTCTCGAACGTGGGCAATTTCATTCAAAACATCCCATTCAGTTACTTTATTCTTAATCCCTGAATAATTTAGAATCGTATTCAAATGTCCATCAATTCGATTCTTTAAAAAAGTCGGATTGTTTTGATTTGTCTGCATATCGGGTGGCATAAAACCCCAAGCTGGCCAAACCAAAACGTGACCTCGAACCTGAATCTCCTTATTTAACAACCATTGAATAGCGTTCACGGTTTCGGCAGGTGTTCCCGACCAATTCTGTTCCCAAGCGCGCCATTTCAGTGCATTTTCCGTAACAATCCAGTTAAATCCGTGTCCATTTCCATCCAAATTAGTAATATGATTTTGGTACGTTTGGTCGAAATTAGAATTATTTGCCAATCGCAAAGGCGTAACCGCAGAACCGAACGCAAAATCATGACGCAGCATTTCCACATGAACGGTTGCGTTGGGAATTGGACTGCCTTGTCCGTCTTGAACTTGCAGCTGCATATTGGCTTTTCGATATTGTTCGATACGATTTGCTGCTGCAATTCTCCACGGAGCATTAGGTTCTATTCCTGCATAATTATCAATATTTAGGTCTTGAGGAAGACTCGAAAGGGATACGGAATTCCCAAAATTAACCATTGCCAAACCACCAATCTCGATTACTTGCTGCTGATATGCTAAATGTAAACCAAAATTCAAACTGCCAGGAGTATAACTTCCGGAGGCTTCAAATGGAATCAAATATTGTTGCCATTGAAAGGTTGGCGTTGCAGTGATAAAAAATTCTTTGTTATAAGTCACGGCATCTTCTACGAAAACATTGACTTTTCCCGATTGCCCCCCGATTGGCGTCGAAATCGTTTTTATCCATATAATTGCCAATACTTTATCGCCATTTTGTATCGAATTTATATTACTATTAGAATATCCAGCATCCCACGGATTCGCTCCTGTATTAGCAATATTCAGATTAATTCCTATCGAAAAGTCTTGTCCGACGGTTGGCGTTTGTGTTGTCGTCTGACCATAACTTATGGCGTTTGTAGCATTTGTAGATTCGTTTGGTGTCAATATCCATGTTCCGCCTGTCAAGCCATAAATACTTTGAAGTTGACTGATTAAGGTATCGTGATAAGTATCATTTTGAGCAAGGATAATGTTGGATAACAAAAGGAAGCTAAGTAGTAATTTCAGGTTCATCTGGTTTTTTTAATTATTAAGGAATCAAATTTTATAAGTTTTCATCAGTAGCGGCTGCTTTATCTGCCGTCTTTTTATACTTTGAAACGGCAGCTAAAGCAGCCGCTACATAATAAAATATCAGCAAAAGAAAAAGTAATCTATCATCGTTTCCATTCCTCTTTGATGAAAATAATTTTTCAATATTGCTTGTTCTTCATGGTTCGCCACAGCGATAATAATCTGCGGACTATCAAGTGTTTCGATTGCTTTTTCTGATTGCATCAAAACATCATAAATCGATTTTCCAATCTTTTTTGGATTGTTACAAAGCCAGTTAAAAGTCGTATTTTCTTTGATTAAATATTGAGCAATTGACTTGCCTTTTCGGCCAGCACCCCAAACAACTAATGGACGATTATTATCATAATTTAATTTCAAAAAATAGAAACATTTAATCGCAATAAAACGATTATCAGCGTAATGTTCCGACGTTCGAGAACTGCGAATCGCATAATCTCGCCAACGATGCAAAACCAAATCACACGGAATACACTTTAAACCCAATTCATAAAATCGAAAAACTAAGTCATAATCTTCGGGATAAATTTCACTTTCGAAACCACCACAAGCTTCAAAGTCGGTACGATAAACCATCCAGCAAGGCGAAGCAATCACACATTCTTTATATAACTCAGAGAAATTTTCGCCTTTTTCGGTCAAGCCATTTAGCCAACTTTCATACTTTTTGTATCCATCGCCAAGTGGTGTTTCAGCGAAATATTCCACTTTTCCTGTGGCAACGTGACCTTTTCCGCTTTGTAATAAGTTATTTTTTAGAACTTCTAATTTCTGTTTCGGCATAATATCGTCTGCATCCATTCTGTGAATGAGTATTCCGTTACATTTGGAATAGGCGAATTGTAACGCTGTGATTACCCCACTTTTTGGATTGGAATAAACAGAAATTCGAGTATCGATTTTGGCGTAGTTTTCTAATATTTTCAATGTGTCGTCTGTAGAATTATCATTGATAATGATACATTCCCAATCGGTTTCTGTTTGTTCGATAATCGAATCAATACAAGCGTGTAGATATTTTCCTGCGTTTTTAGCAGGTATTAATATGGAGATTTTTGGCATTTTAGTTTTGTTGGTTTGCGAGGAACGATTCAATTATCCCTCACATATTTTTATATAAATTTACTTATTGATTATCTAAAAAATCCTCTGTCATTTTCAATTGTTTTGTATAATTAAAACGAATATCGCCGTGAAGGAAATTTGTCTTTTCATAAATAACTGGAATTCCTTTTTTTAATAATGCTCGATATAATAATTCACTTTGATTCGGATTTACAATCGTGTCTTTCGTTCCGTGTGTTAGGAAAAAAGGTGGTATCTTTTCGTGAATATAATTTAAAGGATTCGCAATTTCAGTTTGTTTCGGTTGTTGATGAATAAAAAACCCGAGATAAAAAGAAACCGTCCAATCGGTTGATTTTGCTTGGAAGTTTCGATTTCCCATTTGTAATAAATCCGTTGGTGCGTACCAAGAGACAATACTTTGAACGGAACTTGAAACCATTAAATAATCACCTAAATTTCCCTCTAATTCCTTTGTTCCAGAAGTCGTCCCCACGAGATTCGACAAATGTCCGCCAGCAGAAGCACCCCAAAAGGTAAACTTTTCATCGTTCAAATTAAACTGTTTGGCATTCGCTCGAAGCCAACGAACGGCTGCTTTACATTCATATATTTGCTGCGGAAATTTTGCTCGTGTAGCGAGAGAGTAGGAGATGCTCGCCACAGCATAACCTCGTTTGATTTGCTTCAAAACGCCCACTTCGATTTGTTTTCTCGAACCTAAAACCCAGCCGCCGCCATGTGCAAAAATGATAAGTGGAATTTTACCGGTTGTATTCTTAGGAAGATATAAGTCCAATTTCATCTTTTTGCCTTTACTGATGACATACGGATAAGTCCCAACACGATTTCGATTGAAATAGGTTGAAAGTATAGCAGCCGTTGAATCGACGATTAAACCGAAAAGATTTAAAACCGATAGAAAAGTAAATCGAATGAAATTCATGAAATTAATAGAATTTGTTTTAATGTCTAATTTAGTTCACTGCTATTACTCTATTTCCAATTTCTGCAAATGGTTGTTTATAGAAATTGAAGATGTTTTTAACAGCAATAAATTTTGGGTATATTATGAAAACCACCTCAAAGTAAACCTTTACTTTTAAGTAAAATGGAAAATTATAGTTACGAAAATTACAAAAATACGAATTATAAAAATTGCAGAAATTGAAGTTTTTGCGACCAAATTGGAGTTTGATGTTACTTTTTTTCTGCAACAATCACATAAGTCGGAAACGCATAAGATGGTCGTTTGATAATTTCTTTGATTTCAAAATTGGTAATCGTTAGGAAGATTTTGATTTCATCAATTGTGAATGTTCTAATGATAGAATTATCCGCTCCTAGTCTGATTTGAGATTTATTTTCCTTTTTGTAATAAACCGAATCCCATTTAAAATTTAGGCCATTTTCCAAATTCAATTTCCAAAAGCTTTCTCTAGTATACGTTTCACCATCAAAAGCAGCGTCATGCGTTATTTGCTTTCCTTTTGCAATAATCGGGAGAAACTCATTGGCATCAATAAAATCAAAACACAGAATCCCATTAGCTTCTAAATTATTATAAACACTTGAAAATGTATTAATTACATCATTATTTGTTAATAAATAACTTATCGTTCGGGCGGTAATAATTATACTTTCAACGGATTTATTCAAAGAGAAATCTCGCATATCACCTTGTGAAAATGTCACATTCGGCACTCGATTTTGAGCAATCGAAATCATTTCTGTACTATAATCCAACCCGAAATATTCAAAATTTGCAGCCTGAAAATAATTGGCCAAATGTCCAGTTCCGCTACCAATTTCTAAGACATTCGTTTTTTGATATTGCTGAATAAGATTGTTATAAAAATGATATTCTTCCTCATAATCAATGAAGGTTTGATACATTTTATCGTAAATCGCCGCTAAATCATTGTAGAGATTTGCCATTGATGACTTTTTTAGTAGTTGAGGAAATCCTGTCAGATTTTCAAAACCTGACAGGATTGGGACTTCAATTTTACGTTATTTTCAAA
>CAWVWD010000314.1:0-5661 GCA_963933585.1 uncultured Saprospiraceae bacterium | reverse complement strand
TCATTGATTCGTTCCCATTTAAAAGGAACTTCTGGTTTAGAAGTAACCGTTTCCGTTTCTGCGGAACCATCATACCATTCGTCCCGAATTCCAGTTCCATCTGCTTTAAACGCTATTCCGAAACCTTGAAGCATATCGTGAAAAGCACTTTCTTCACTCGCTCCGCTATACCAACCTCCAACTAATTCATCTTTTTTTTGCCAATTCATTTTGCTAATGTAGTAAAAAATGTTTTTGGATATTAGACAAAATCATCAAAAATATTAAAATAGTTGAAAGATATTTTTCCGTTTACTTAAAATATCTTTCAACAAAACAGATTATATCACAAGTTGACGTAGAAACTAAAATTTCATCAAAAGTGTTTTTTTTTATAAAAATTATCAAAATTTAAAGTCCAAAAAATGATTTTTACAAATTCATTAAAATTATCACGCTATTTTATTAAAATAGCAAAAAGATAAATATCTAAGGCCATTTTATTAATAAAATATTAAAAAAATGGATAAAATAGTTCCATAAAAAGCCCGACTTTACTGATTTTAATCTAGTTTTGCAGTGTAAATTAAGGTCTATTAATGCAATTCAACACAGGTCATATATAAAAATGATTAGTGTCAATTTCACAATAAGACATTCAATTTACCCTCTGGATGTTTTCAAAAACAACCGAAACTAAAATTAACTAACTAAAAAATTTTGAACTAATAAATCATATAATGATGGCATTTGACTTAAAGCAATATGGAATTGATGTGAAAAACATCCGTAGAAACAGAAGTACTTCAAGCCTTTATGAAGTAGCACTTCGTACAGAAGAAGGTAGTGCGATGTCAAGCGTAGGCGCTTTAATGTGTTATTCCGGTGAAAAAACAGGACGTAGTCCTAAAGATAAACGTGTAGTTCGCAATCCTGAATCAGAAAATAATATTGACTGGGGATCTGTTAATATCGCTTTAGATCAGCATACATTCATGGTTAACCGAGAACGTGCCGTAGATTATTTGAATACTCGTCCTCGTTTATTCGTGGTCGATGCTTTCGCAGGTTGGGATACAAAACATCGTTTGAAAGTTCGGGTAATTTGTACGCGTGCTTACCATGCTTTATTCATGCAAAATATGTTAATCATGCCGACGGAGGAAGAATTAGCAACTTTCGGTGAGCCTGATTATACGATTTTTAATGGTGGTAGTTTTCCTGCAAACCGTTACACCTCTGAAATGACATCTAAGACAAGTGTAGGGGTAAATTTGGAACGAAAAGAAATCGTAATCTTAGGTACAGAGTACGCTGGTGAAATGAAAAAAGGTGTATTCTCTGTAATGAATTACTTGATGCCTTTAAAAAATCATTTACCAATGCACTGTTCTGCAAATGTAGGAACGGAAGGTGATGTTTCTGTTTTATTTGGTCTTTCAGGTACTGGAAAAACGACTTTGAGTGCAGATCCTAACCGTAAATTAATCGGTGATGATGAGCATGTTTGGACGAATGATGGAGTGTTCAATATCGAGGGTGGATGTTACGCTAAAGCAATTGATTTATCAGCAGAAAAAGAGCCAGATATTTTCAACGCTATCCGTTACGGAACTGTTCTTGAAAATGTCGTCTATGAAAAAGGTACAAGAATCGTAGATTATACAGATACTTCAATTACACAAAACACAAGAGCATCTTATCCAATTAACTTTATTGATAATGTCCAGATTCCTTGTGTAGCGGGAGAACCAAATAACGTTATCTTCTTAACTTGTGATGCGTTCGGTGTTTTGCCTCCAGTTAGTCGTTTGACTCCTGAGCAAGCAAGTTATCACTTTATCTCCGGTTATACCGCAAAAGTTGCAGGTACAGAAATGGGTGTTACCGAACCAGAAGCTACTTTTTCTGCTTGTTTTGGTGCAGCATTTATGATGTGGCATCCAAATAAATATGCGGAATTATTAGCAGAAAAAATGAAGGAAACAGGTGCTAAAGCTTGGTTAGTAAATACTGGCTGGTCTGGCGGTGCTTACGGTGTCGGTTCTCGTATGAAATTAAAATATACTCGTGCGATTATTGATGCGATTCAAAGTGGTGCTTTTGAAAATGTAGAAACGGTAATTGACACTGAGTTTGGTGTAGAGATTCCATTAACTTGTCCAGGCGTACCTTCTGAAATCTTAGTTCCAAGAAATACTTGGGCAGATAAAGCGGCTTACGATGCGACAAAAGGAAAATTGGTGAAGTTATTTCAAGATAATTTCAAACAGTTTGAAGAAGGTGTAAATGCAGAAATCGTTGATGCAGGACCAAATGGAACTCTTTTAACCTCATAATCACCGCTTAAAAAATAAGTTTTTATCTTTATTTGAGAATGTGGCGTCGCTTCGGCGATTCTACATTCTCTTATTTAGTCTTTCCGCACAGCCCAAAGTTATCTCTATTCTCCTTACCTACATTCTTGATTTATCAATTTCGTTTACAGCATTCCCTATAATACTTGACATTTTTCCAATCTCTCCCCTACTTTTCTCTCCATATAAATAATCGTCCTCACACAAGACAAACCTTCGTTGGTAAATCGCTTTTCTTTTTCTATTTTGGTATTTTATTATATTTAGTTCACATTGGAAAATGAAATTTCGAAAGAAACATTTACCAATTATCAAGCACTAACACTATAATCTTACCAAATGAAAAAATTGCTTTATCTTCTATTTTTGGCTTTCGCCAATATCGCTTTTGCACAAAATCCATGTACGAGTATTCAAGATTATACAATTGTTGTTTTAGGTTCTTCAACAGCCGCAGGAGCTGGTGCTTCTCAATCTGATAGTGCTTGGGTAAATCGTTATCGCAAAGCTATCCAACAAATCAATCCGAATAATCAGGTAATAAATTTAGGCGTTGGTGGATTTACTTCTTATCGAATAATGCCAGATAATCACCAACCAAATCCTGGTCGTCCGCTTCCTAATACTACAAAAAATATCACGAAAGCATTGACCTATAATCCTGATGCGATTATTATAAATTTGCCCTCTAACGATATCGCTTCTGGCTTTCCGATTACAGAACAGATTTTCAATTTTGATTCTATTGTGGCTTTAGCCAATAATTTCGGTGTTCCAGTCTGGGTATGTACGACGCAACCCAAGAATATGAGTCTGTCTAATATGCAGCTTCAAGTCAATATGCGAGATTCGATTTATGCCCATTTCTCCCCAAATGTATTAGACTTTTGGACAACTCTGGCTTCCGCCAATAATAGTTTATCAACAACTTATGATTCCGGTGACGGAACACATCTGAACGATGCAGGACATGGTCTGTTGGCTAATCGAACATTACAAAAGGATATTTTATCCGCATTGTATATTCTGCCGAATCAATTAGATTATGCAATTATAAAAATCATTGAACATTCCCCATTTTGTGGTGATTCGTTGGCACACTTCGAAGTCGTTTTAGCTAATATTGGAAATACCACAGTGAATAACTATAACCTTGATTTTGAATTAGAACACCTACCATCAAATATAATTTCATCTCAAAATATTTCTAATTTCACGAATCTAAATACTTGTGAATCAGATACCTTTAACTTTTATGCCCATACGATAATAGAAGGTGATTACTCTGCAAAAGCAATTGTAAATTCCAATTCAGATTTTGATATTTTGAATAATGAAAAAACGATTTTGATTCACTCGGTTGGACAACCGACAGCAACTTTAATTGGGGATACAAGTTGTGCTGAAAATGCCGTAATTTTAGAAGCATTACATGCGTCAATTGATACTGCTTTTTGGTATGATTCACCAATGAGCAATAATCCGATAGGTTTTGGAACAACTTTTTTAACACCAAACTTGACTGCGACAACGGACTTTTATGTACAAATCGTTCGAGGTGACTTATTTTATAAAAATAATTTAACAACGACTCTAAATTCTAGTATTAATTGGAACGGAACAATGTTCGATATCACGCCTTTAACCGATTTGACAATTGATAGTTTTGGTGTGAAAATCAATAATTTAGGACAACAAAATGTGGATATTTATTATAAAAACGGAACGCATATTGGCTCGGAAAACAATGCCGCAGTATGGACTTTTCTAGGCACAACAACTGTAAATGTGACTGATATTTCAGAATTAACAACAGTTCCCTCAGCTAATTTATCGTTTACTGCGAATACAACTTATGGGATTTATATTCAATTATCTAATGCGAACGCTCGCTTGTCCTATCAAACCTTATCAAATCCTATAACTCGTTCAAATTCAGAATTATCCATCACGACAGGAAGCGGCATCAGTCATAATTTTTCAGGTTCATTTTATCCTCGTGATTGGAATGGAACAATTTACTATCATCATGGTTTTCGACCTTTAGGTGATTGCTCAACCGATTTATTACCCATAATGGCGACCGTTAGCACACCATTTTTAGATATTGGAAGTGATACGATAATTGATATTTATTCAACGTTAAATTTATCTGTCTCCGGTTTTGATAGTTATTTATGGTCGGATGGTTCAACCCTTCCTCAAACAACTCTTTTAGCTCAAAACTTAGGTGTTGGGATTCATTTTATTACTTTAGAAGCATTAGATAGTTTAGGTTGTTTGATGCGTGATACATTGATTTTAGGTATTGCAGATTTAGTACAAACTAATACTATAATTGATAATGAATTAATAACCATTTATCCAAATCCTTTTACGGATTATTTTATTGTAAAAAACTCAAAATCAATTGATAACATTCAATTATTGGATGTGAATGGGAAACTATTAAAACTGAAAAGTAGTCATAAAATTAGCGAAACAGAAGTGAAAATAATTCCAGAATATCATTTGCCGAAAGGCATCTATTATGTAAAAGTTGGAAGGAGACAAATAGTAATATTGAAATTATAATCGAATTAATATCGTTTATGAATACATAGAAGCTTATTGTTTCGACACTCAATTCTGAAAAATTGCCTTTTGCTGGCTATACTTAAAATGATTGACATCGTCGATACGTTTTTTGTATGTGTTGCACTGCGACTTGTGAAAGCCTTATACTTTCACAAGTCATCGATTGAAAATCATATAAAAACAGAAAATAGAAATATTTCAAATCCGTAATTCTGACTTTTCCCAATCCCATATTTTAATAAAAATCCTTACCGCAGTGAAAGTACGTTCCATCGTGATGGAAATCTATGGCTACAAATAGCATGAGTTATATTGAAAATATAGGTTTTGACTTCTACATTGAGTTTATCACTTTTATAAAAGTGATAAACCTTTTTTTTGTTCAGAAACGTCAATTAACGCTTTTTTTTCATTCCAATAATAGACCAATTTCCCATTTTGGTGTTTTTTAGAAAAATATCTGATGCCAAACCCTCTATTTTCACGCACAATTAAATTCATTAAATATTACGAATTTTTGCAATTTTTTGTAAATAAAAATCAATAAACGACTTAATTAATTAACAATCAATAAATTATACCATATTAATATACATATATATTAATTAACAATATTTTTTGACTGTCACACTTTGTTCTATAAATAGAATATAACCGCTAATAATTTTCACAATTTTAGGGCATACACAAAATAACAGTTAAATAACAACTAACCAAAAAATGAAATTAACTTTACTTATCGCAATAA
>CAWVWD010000313.1:0-5671 GCA_963933585.1 uncultured Saprospiraceae bacterium | reverse complement strand
TTAAGCTAAGGTCATTTTTTCTAGTAATTTAGATATTTCGAAAAAAGACTTAACCGTACCGAAAATCGTCAAAATTAGGCATCGTGAAATTACATTGAAATAGATTATAACTAAATTATTTAGGCTCATTTACTTAATTGTAACTTTTGTGCATGTTCACCCGTAATTGATGAAAGATATTAGAAATAAAATGCAACCATTTATCTTTTCAAATGTCATTCAGTTAGATATGAAATTAGTTGTCGAAGAAATCGATAAGATATTTAGTTTTTTGAAATAAAATAGTAGAAAAAATTATAATTTTAGATAGTTGTTCTGCAAAACCTTTAAAATCATTTATTATGAAAAAGCTAATCAAGCAAAGTTTAATGTTAGTATTCTTACTAACCTTAAGTGTGAGTGCTTTTCTTTATGTCAATGTAAGTGCTTCTCAAAGTGTTTCGGACAAAGATGATATCAGGTTAGAAGAACAGGTGATGGAGGAAAAAACGGAAAATGATGTGATATTCATGGAAATTGAATTTTTGAAAAGTCTGATTCATCAAGGTGTGAAACTACTTTCTGTTTCTAATCTTTAAATATGCCAGCGCAATAAAACAAGAATTATTTTTGATAACCATCAAGTCTTTTTAGATTTGATGGTTATTTTATTTTAGGAGCGGCCGTTAAAATTATGAAACCTTTAGCAGAACGATTACGACCACAGAATTTAGAAACTTATATTGGTCAACAACATTTGGTAGGAGAAAATGGCGTATTGCGAAAAATTTTGCAAACAGGTCGAATTCCATCCATCATTTTTTGGGGACCTCCGGGTGTTGGAAAAACGACATTGGCAAAGATAATTGCTCGAAAGTTGGATCGTCCGTATTTTGAATTATCTGCCATTAATTCAGGAGTAAAAGATATTCGGGAAGCGATTTCCAGTGCAAAAAAGCAACAGTTTTTTAGTCGTGCGAATCCGATTTTATTTATTGATGAAATTCATCGTTTTTCAAAATCGCAGCAAGACGCTTTATTGGGTGCAGTGGAGCAGGGCGTTGTCACCTTGATTGGTGCGACGACTGAAAATCCATCGTTTGAAGTCATTACGGCATTGCTTTCTCGGTCTCAAGTTTATACGTTACGACATTTAGAAGAATCCGATTTGGAAGAATTATTACAAATCGCTCTGACAAAAGATGAATATTTAAATAAGCAAAAGATTGATATTCAAGAACGAAATGCTTTGTTCCAATATTCAGGTGGCGATGCTCGTAAGTTGTTGAATATCTTAGAATTAGTGGTGAATGCTCAAACAGAAGAGCCGATAATTGTCAATGATAAAATCGTTACCGAAAATCTCCAAGAAAACTTAGTGCAATACGACAAAAATGGCGAAATGCATTATGATATCATTTCGGCTTTCATCAAATCCGTTCGTGGAAGTGATCCAAATGCTGCGGTTTATTGGTTGGCGAGAATGTTGGAAGGCGGCGAAGATGTAAAATTTATTGCTCGAAGATTAATTATTTTAGCAGTTGAAGATATTGGTTTGGCGAATCCGAATGCCTTACTTTTAGCAAATACTTGCTTTGACTCTGTGCATAAAATTGGAATGCCGGAAGCTCGAATTATCTTATCTGAGGCTACAATTTATTTAGCAACTTCTCCCAAAAGTAACGCTGCTTATACGGCTATCGATAAGGCTTTAGCCTTTGTTCGGGAAACAGGAAATTTGTCCGTTCCGCTTGAATTACGGAACGCGCCGACCAAATTAATGAAAGAATTGAACTACGGTAAAAATTATAAATATGCTCACGATTATGATGGAAATTTTGTAGAAGCCAATTTTTTACCAGAAAAGATAAAAGGTAAAATTTTTTATTCTCCACAAAATAATCCCTCTGAAAATAAGATTTTGCAACGTTTACAGAAGTTATGGAGTCGAATTTATAAATATTAATTAATAAGAATTAGAAACGATACCTAAAGTTAAAATGAACCCGTCAGACCAATTTTCGTTGATGTGACGGGTTCATTTATTATGTTGGCTTTCTAAGTTTATATTGCTAACATTGAATTAATTCTCCTAGGATATCACCATATTTCTTCGCTAAAAGTATTATTAGGACGCTAACATGTGCTGTTTTTTTTATAATGTATCTATAACTTGTCGAACAAAAGCTGCGTAATCTAATTTCTCAATAGAATTCAGACCTAAGCGAACGATAACCAAATCTTTAGACGGAATCATCGTAACGTTTTGACCATTAAAGCCACCAAAATTATACAAGTCTTTCGGACAACCTTCGAGGTACTTTCCTTTAGAATTTAACCAGATTTGGGCACCGTAAATTCCGTCAGAACCTTCGGCAGGAGTTGTAGAGTATTCGACCCAGTCTTTTGGCAAAATTCGTCCGTCATTCCATAAACCATCATTGAGGTATAGTTGTCCCAATCTCGCCCAATCTCTTGCTGTTCCCCAAGAGTAGGATGAACCGACATAAGTTCCAGAAGCATCAGCTTCTAAAATCATAGAATTTGCACCAATTTTATTAAATAATTCCATGTATGGAAATATCCAATATGCACTTTGATTCCCAATGCGTTTTTCCATAATTTCTGCCAAAATATTAGATGTTCCAGAAGAATACTCCCAATGTTCGCCAGGTTTGAATTCTACTTTGGCTTCAGCTGCATAAGCGCCTAAATCGTCATTTTTGAATAACATTTTGGTCACTTCACAGAGGTCATAATAGTCTTCTGTCCAGCGTAAGCCACTATTCATTTGTAGCAAATCATCGATTTTAATGTTTTGACGTTCATCTTCCCAATTCGCAAAATTGGTAGGTTCATCTATTTTAACAATACCTTTTTTGACCATAATCCCATAAAGGGCATTGGTAATAGATTTTGACATGGACCAACCTAAATGTTTAGAACTTTCATTAAACCCTTCTGAATATTTTTCGGCGACTAATTGACCTTTATAAATCACTAAAGCTGCTCGTGTTCCGTCACATTCCATAGCGAAATCCATTGCAGCAGCGAGTTTATCTGCATTGATTTCGTTTGGAATCGTATCTGCAACATAATTGCCGTAAGGAAAAGGAAGTGTGGTATCTTGAATAGTAACTGGTCGATTGAATTTTTGATTTTGAACTTCTGATTCTTCCATATCATGTACTAATGTACAACCCAAATTCGGACGATAAACGGCTGTTTCGGAAGCTAACCAAAGAAGGTGACTTTTGACTGTTTTGGCTTCATAATCAATAGAAAAAGAAGCGATATTAATTGGCGAATAACCAACATCTTCGGCTTCTGTTCGTATTTCGTCCCGTCCTGCGACGAATGTACAAGAACAAACTTCTTTCGCTGTATAACCGGTAATTATTGGTAAACGAGGCACGGCATAAGCGAAAAAACTGAAGAGCAAAATTCCCAATCCAATAAGTATAAATCGCTTTTTACGATTCACGGGAACTTTATGATATTCAATATCATCGGAGGTTCTTTTTGGTTGATTGGTCATTTAATGATTAGTTAGTTAGTTAAATTTAGTAAAGTTATGTGTTTTTATGGATATTCAGCAAAATCCGTCGATTAACCAATTAAGAATTCAACTAATTGATAAATCAAAAAATTAACTAAGAAATTAGTTATAACTTTGTCTTTAACAATTCGTTAAACAATATGAAAAAAGATACATCGTTTTTTGAAATGTTTGGAGAACTAACCAAACATGTTTTTATTTGCAAATAACTTGGTATTAGGTATTTTTATACCAATATATAAATTATATAATTTTAATATGAAAAAGGTTACATACAGTTTTTTGGTAGTTTTGTTAATGTCAATAATTTCGGTTCAAGACATTAAAGCAGATGGTGGTTACGCTATTGAATTTGATATTAAAAATTATGTAGATAATCAAATGATTATTGCATATCATTATGCGGAACAGCAATATATTTTTGATACACTGACGGCTATAAAGTCGGGTCAATTCGTGGCTCAAGGTGATGAAGCGTTAGATCCTGGAATGTATATTGCATTTTTTCCATCTATTGGAAAATCGTTTGAATTTTTGGTTAATAAAGAGGAACAACATTTTAAATTATCTACCGATTCAAAGAATTTTATTTCCAATATGTCGGTAAAAGGTTCGGTAGAAAACGAACGCTTTTTCGGATATTTGAATTACCTCACATCACAGCGAACGGCGCGTAACGGAATGACGGCTTTATTAGAAAAATTAAATAAAGAGCCGGAAGTTAATGCTAAGAAAATCAAGGAGATAGAAACTAAAGTTAAAGCTTTGGATGAAGTAGTTGTTGCTTTCCAAAAGGATATTACGAAGACACATCCAAATAGTTTTACGGCTGGAATTATCAATATTAATACGCCAGTTGAGGTGCCAGCAGAAATTAGAAAAAGTGAAACAGCGAGTTTCTATTATTACAGAGCACACTTTTTTGATAATATAAATATGACGGACGAGCGTTTCTTGCGTTCACCGATGTTACATCAAAAAATTGACCTTTATGTAAGTGATAAAGTAACGATTCCGAATCCTGATTCTATTAAAGTTGCGGTGGATAGATTATTGTTTTTGTCAGAAGGAAATGAGGAGGTCTTTAAATTTATTTTGGTTCGTATGCTTAATGAATATGCAAAATCTAAAATCGTTTGTATGGATGCTGTTTATGTTCATTTGGTCGATAATTATTATTCGAAAGGAAAAGCAGAATGGATTGAAGCAGAACAATTGAAGAAAATTGAAGAAGATGCAGATGCTTTACGTCCGTTGATGTGTGGGCAAGTGGCGCCAGATATTGCGATGGAAACATTCGATGTTCCTGCAAAATCAGCGAGTTTACACGGAATGGACTCAAAATATACGGTTTTATTTATGTGGGATCCAGATTGTGGACATTGTAAAAAATCAATGCCTGACATGTTGAAATTTTACGATGATTATAAACCAAAAGGTGTGGAGGTTTTTGCGATTTGTACAAAGACTTACAAAGGTGCAAGTGAGTGTACGGAGTTTATTGAAGAGAAAGATATGAAGCGTTGGTTGAATGTAATTGATCCTTATTATCGATCTCGTTATAAGCAAATTTATAATGTAAAATCGACACCAGTCGTTTATATTTTGAACGAAAATAAAGAAATATTGGCAAAACGAATCGGTGCAGATCAAATGGCAAATGTCATGGATAAAATCATCGAGCGAGATAAAAGAGTAGCAGAAGAGGAAGCGAAGAAAAAGGCAGAAGGTTCAAACACAGACAGTAAAACAGAAAAAAATACGATTGAACCAATTATTAAAAATCCTAAAAAAGCGAATATTAGAAAAGCGGTGAAGGATTAAATAACAATTTTGTTGTACCTGCTGTTTTTAGGTATCGTCGTAATGATTTCAAGGTTTTCGGTAGATAAGACAGCAGCTAAATGAATAAAAAAACCTCGTTACTTTTGATGTTTTTACAACTCAAAGGCAACGAGGTTTTTTATAATTGATAATAAGAATCAAGCTTAAGCTCTCGGAACCTTCTCAAACTTTACTGGCAATTTCTCAATATACTCTCCGCCATTGATTTCTCTAAAATCAATTTTTTGTAAATCGTCCCAGAATAAATTACATTCAAGGCTGATTAGAATAAACTCGTCCGCTTCATAG
>CAWVWD010000312.1:0-5689 GCA_963933585.1 uncultured Saprospiraceae bacterium | reverse complement strand
TTTATATTATTTTTTTAATTTTATAAACTATTAATAATCAATATTATTATAATTTATAACTCAATAAACTTTTAAATTATGAATGCGAAAAATATTTTTAAATCAATATTGCTTGTGGGAGCTTTATTTTTCACAACAATAATATTTGCTCAAGATTGTGCCGACTTTACGAACTTTCCCGGAGGCGAAGAGGAAGGCAAAAAAGTACACGTATTATATCGTGACTTGATAGAAAATGAAAAATATGATGATGCCTTTCCAATGTGGGAACAGTTAATGAAGTATGCTCCAGCTGGTCACGTTTATCACTTCATTGATGGGGTAACGATGTATAATGCATTAATTGATTCTGCAACGGAAGCTAAAAAGAAAGAAAAAGTAGCAGAATATACGCAGAAAATTGTGAATTTATTTGAACACCGCTTAGCTTGCATGAGTCCAGAAAGAGGCGACTCTAATATTGTCTTTGAAGCGATGGCTTACGAAATGTCTGCTCATGGTTACGAAGATATTGATAAAACATTGGCAATGTTTGAACAAGCTACTGCATTAGGCGGAAATAAGACAAGTGCTTATATTTTAGCCTATTATGCGGACCATGTAGCATTTATGTTTGGTAACGATTTGTTATCAAAAGATAAAGCTCGAGAGGCTTACATGACTTTGGAAGCTATCAAAAATGCAAATACAGCAGATACTGATTACGCTGAAAATTGGGTTTATGTAGAGGAATATTACAGACCTTATGTAGGTTACATTTTCGACTGTGGATATTTCTTAGATAAGTTAAGACCAAAATACGATGCAGCACCAGATAATCCTTACAACTTTCGTCCGATTTTGAGAACATTATTAGAGAAAAATTGTGACTTTAATGCGCCTTTTGTTAGGGAGTTGATGGTAAAAGATAGCTTGTTTAATATTGTTTATCAAGATTCCGTTAGAAAAGAACATGAGCAAACAAATCCTGATTTTGTTGCAAAAGGATTAATGAGTAATGGAAATTATGTCCAAGCAGTTCCTCTATTAGAACGAGCAGTGGCCATGGATTTGCCAGTAAATAGAAAAGCAGACGCAAACTATTACTTGGCACGAATCTACCATAACAAAGGTGGAAGTGGCAACTTCTCTAAAGCCCGTAGATACTACGAAGCCGCTGCGAGTTTGAAACCAAATTGGGGAGAACCTTTATATCAAATCGGAGTTTTGTACGCTTCAAGTGGCCCTTTATGTGGTCCAGGAACAGGTTGGGAAAGTCAAAAAGTAGTTTGGCCAGCAATGGATATGTGGAATAAAGCCATCAATACTGGCGATGCAGAAATAGTAGAAAAGGCAAAAGAAAAGATTAACTATTATAGTCAATATTTACCGACAAAGGAAGATGCTCACTTAAGAGGTATTAGTAATGAAAGTAATATTACGATTGGATGTTGGATTCAGAGAACCACGAAGGTAAGGTTACGTAGTCAGTATTAATAGATTCCTAATTCGTTAATTCAGAACTAAATTAATACAATACGAATAATAACTAGCAAAATTAAAAAGGTCGTTTGGATGAAAATCTAAACGACCTTTTTTTTATATGACGACTTCACTTAGCAGATAGAATTATCGTTTATTTTTATTTTTGATTATTTATCAATTTCTATAAAAAATGGTCAATCTTTCATAAAGCATTACTTTTGCAATTTGATAGCTTAAAAATAAGGTATCAATATCTTTATATCTTTGACCCGTCTTTTTTACCCTCAACTTCGTTAAAAGTACTTCGCCAAAATCTATGAATTTATTTATACCTCATCATCTGAACGACAATATACATTTTCAATGAAAAAATCACCTTATCCTATTTTAAGTGAACCTACTCTTATTTATCAAAAAAATATTAAAAATATACTCGAAATCATCTTTTTTAATACAAAATAGATTTTTTAAACACCTTCAAACTGTTGATAAATTGCATCTTTTGTTATGACTTCTTATTTTAAGAGCGAATATATATTTTAGTAATTCACAACCGAGACTTAATTCCCATTTAAAAAAACAAATCCCAAAAAAAAACGATTATGATAAATAAATAATACATAAATAACTAAATGTCAGTAATTTTAAATATTGGCAATAAAATTGATATTGTATAAGCAATAATAATATTCAATAACTTATTAAGATATAAAATGAAAAACTCAGGAATCATATTCGGAATCGCAATGATGTTTTTATCTACCCAAGTAATAGGGCAAAAAGCAATAAGTAGAAGTTTGAATGGCACACAAGCAGCTGAAAAGGTAACTAAGGTTGATGCTTCTGAACAAGTAGTAGAAATAAGCAAGATAAAGGCAGAAAAAGCAATGTTCTCGACACCAGAAGAAGCAAGTGCTTCAAAAACAATAGCAGAGACGATCTTTCCTCCAAAAAGTAAAATAATCGCATTTCATGGTGCGAAAAAGATTTCTAATGAGTCTGATTATTTTATTCAATTGAGTGCAACAAGTGAACCATTAAGTAAAGAGAATTCTATTTTTCAAGAGTTTGGAAACTTGAAAGTTCGAGAAAATATTAATTCGAATTATTGCTATTTGATTGGAGGTTTCAAATCAGAAAAGACGGCAACAAGCTTCTTAAACAATATTATTATTATACGTTATCCAGAAGCTAAAGTTATAGAATTAAAAGATGGAGAACGAGTAACTAAGGAAAAATCATAGTTAGACATTTCATCTCAAATAAAGTCAAATGTTATTGGTACGAAAAACGGAGTTGGCTTACGCCAACTCCGTTTTTTTATGCATTAAATAGTCCTCAAGTCACTTAACAAATAAGCCTAAACGAATAATAATTTTGAGCCCACCTCTTTCTATTGTTTCTTCTCAAAAGATAATTCAATAAGAAGCCTATTCTACAAATTTTCAAGAAATTTTAATGAATATCTTTCTGAAAAATGTTGTTTATTTATCCGCTCTCACTCATTAAACAAACGCACCTAATAGTTTTCATTCTTGCTTCTACCCTACTTTTTCCATTTAATATTACATCCTCCACTCGGATACTGTCTTTCCGTAACCGCTTTTCCAGAAAGTATCGCATCCAAAGCTGTTCTCAAATCCTGACCAGTTATTGACTTATCATTTTTTGGTCGAGCATCATCTATTCGTCCTCGATAAGCCAACTTTTGATTGCCATCGAAAATATAAAAATCCGGGGTACAAGCTGCATCATAAGCTTTTGCGACTTCCTGCGTTTCATCGTATAGATACGGAAAGTCATATCCAGTTTCTACTGCATGAGCCTTCATTAATTCCGGTCCATCTTGTGGATAATTCACCGCATCATTAGAACTAATTCCAACAAAAGCAACACCTTTCGATTGATAATCCATAGAAATCTTAACAAGTTCCTCGTTGACATAAATTACATACGGACAGTGATTACACAGAAACATCACAACCGTTGCTTTCTTACCTTCCGAAATATCATTAAAACGCATCAATTTTCCAGAAACAGTATCAGGAAGATTAAAATCCGGTGCTTGTACGCCAAGGTCAAGCATGTTTGATTCTTTAAAAGCCATTTTGTTTAATTATTAAAAGTAACATCAAGCTCCAGCTTGACAGCAAAAGATATTAAAAATATGTTTACAATATATCTTTGAATTTATAAAATGTCTCTCTTTCAAGCCAAAGAATAATACCTGAACATATCCTAAGTAGCAATAAAACACACGTGCTTTTTAATAGTTTACAAAAAAAAATTGCAAAAAAAATGCTTTATCTGCAAAGTATAGGTTCTCTTAATTTTTTATAAAAAAATACGGACTAAACAATATCCGTCTCAAAGTCCTGAAATAATTTTTCAATTTCTTGAAAATATAAACCAACATGTCTACCGTCCACAACTGCATGATGAGCTTGAATAGAAATCGGCATTTTGACTTTATCCCCTTCTTCGAAATATTTCCCCCAAGTAATTCGAGGGATAGAATCCGTCGGATGAAAAGGCATTGCATGTTGAAACATCGTAAAGCTTACCCATGGAATCGAGGATAAAAATAAATAATCATGATGTTCTGAATCTTCAAATGATGGATTTTTGCTCATTTGTGCCGCTTTTATTGCCGCCATTTTGATAAATGTCTGATAGTTTTCATCATAAGAAACATCACAAAAGCTAAAGACATCAGCGACTTCTGTATAGGTCGTAAAAGAAGGTCTGACATTCTCACATTCAAATAATTCGCCATCAATGATTCGCCATCGAAACTCCTTAATCGCTTTTGCCGTTTTCGCAATCGCATACACGACGCTGTACGTAAAAGGCAATTGATACTTATTTAAAACCTTTACAAAATTAGTAATTTCCACATTCGCACAAATATTAAAGTGCGGATGATTCATATTTTTAAAAAATTCAAAATGCTTCCGACGATGTTCGTTATCAAATGTAATTTTTTTCATGGCTTTTTTTATCATGCATGTCGAATAATAATTTAGGTATCAATTATCCTAAAAAATTATCCCTACCTTTGGAAAGCAATATCTAAATATATTAGAACTTATTAAGAATTATGACTCGACTAAATTTTTTTGTAGAAGGAATAAGAAATATAAAAACGACTGGCACGATAACTCGTAGCTCGAGATTCGTTTGTAGAAAATTAATAGAAGGAATTGATTTCGATAGTGCTAAATGTATCGTAGAGCTTGGCGGAGGTGATGGTGTGGTAACGAAGCATATCTTGAAAAATATGAAAAGTGATACTAAACTAATTACATTTGAAGTCTTACCAAAATTCTGCGATTTATTAAGAGGATTTAATGACGATAGATTAATTGTGGCAGAAGATTCCGCAGAGAATATTCAAAAATGGTTAAACGATAACGGCTTTGAGAAAGCAGATTATGTCGTTTCTACTCTGCCTTTCGTGAATATTCCAGAAGATGTCGGAACACGTATTTTGAATGCGGCAAAAGATAACTTAAAAACAGACGGTATCTTTTCTCAATTGAATTATACTTTATTAACAAGAGACCTTTACCAAAGCATTTTTGGAAATGTAGATTTCGATTTCATTATGAGAAACATTCCACCGGCGTTTATCTTAAAATGCATTAAAAATTAAATTACTTGATTGTGAAGTTGTCTGATTGTTATAATCGTTCTTACGAAAAATAACAATCAAACAATATTAATAATCAGCTATTACAATTGCTCAAAAGCTCCTTTCAAATCAAGAATCAAATCCTCCACATCTTCAATACCCACACTTAAACGAATCAAAGAATCCGTCAAACCAACTTTCATCCGTTCTTCTCTCGGAATAGAACCGTGCGTCATAGAAGCCGGATGCCCAATTAATGATTCAACACCGCCAAGCGATTCTGCCAAAGAAAAATAATGTGTATTCTCCAAAATCTTAGTCGCATTATCGAAACTATCCTCTTTTAAATCAAAGGAAACCATTCCACCAAAATCTCTCATTTGCTTTTTAGCAATCTCATGACCAGGATGAGATTTCAAACCCGGATAATACACATTCGCAACTTGTGGCTGTTCTTTCAAAAAATGCACAATCGCACGAGCATTCTCACAAGCACGTTGAACACGTAAATGCAACGTTTTAATGCCTCTCAAAATTAAGAAACAATCTTGAGGTCCAGGAACTGCTCCCGAAGCATTCTGAATAAATTTC
>CAWVWD010000311.1:0-5703 GCA_963933585.1 uncultured Saprospiraceae bacterium | reverse complement strand
AAATTCACCAACCAACGGTCTTTATTATCCATCGCTCGAATATCCAATAAAGCGTGTTTTCCATTTGGTGAATAAATAGGATTATGAATAATTACCGAACGAGGGTTTTTAGCAATCGAATTATAAGCAGCCGTATCCTTATGATACAATTCCATATAAGCAGGTTTGTCATAAATCCCCTCGATTTGCTCAACATCAATCATATAAAACGTGTCCCGATTTCTATCGTAAATTCCCATTTCATAGGTTTCCTGTGGCGTTCCGACTTTTTCTCTCGCACCTCGATTATTAGCATACCCAGTTTCCGTGACGTAATCCATATAATCCGTTCCTTTTCCGTCAGCAGGTTTAGTTAATCGAAAAGTTACAAAGTTTAAATCATTGGAAACGAAAATATTAGAAAGGCGTTTTTTGCCATAATGGATCGTCAAAGGTCGTTCTGGGCGAAGCGTATCCCGCTGTTGTGTTCTTAATTCTCGTTTGATTTTGCGTGCTCGTAACACTTCAAAATACTGCAATTGATCTTCATATAACCATTCTTGATATTCCGGTTTTGAAGATTTCCGTTTTTTATTTCCATCTTGAAAATCGGTGATTTGTGTGGTCGTTCCGTTTTCAATATTCCAAAGAAAAATGTTATTATTTTTTGTGTAAACAATAGATTTTTCATCCTCCGAAAAGAACGTATAATATTCATTTTCTAAAGTATTGGTAATTTGTTTGGTCGTTCCATTTTGAAGGTTAAAAAGAAAAATATCGCCATTGTGCGAATATATTTTTTGCAAATAAGCCTTGTTCCAATCCCCACGATGTGACATCGCTTTCAATTCCTCAATACTTACTTTTTCAATATTTTTAGGATTATCAACCGTAATTTTATATTTACTTCTTAATAATTCGTCATCAGGATTCCAATCAAAATAAACCGTTTTGCTATCGTCCGACCATGAAATATTTGTAGGAGAATAGCCTATAAATTTTTCGCCCTGCATGATTTGTGCAATCGTCAGGACGGATTTATTTTCCACGTTTTGTGCGAATATTTGTAAGGTAAAAAAAAGTAAAAAAGTAGTGCTTAATTGTTTCATTAGTCTTTGGTTTTGATGATTTCCCACAGAGGTTCATAAAGTAAAAAACCACAGTGTTACACAGAGTCAAATTTTAGATAAATTGAAAACTCTTTGTAATTCTGTGGCTTTTTAACTCGATATAGTACTGCGAGAAATTTAATTATTGTCCAGAAGCTTTCTCTAACGCTTCCTTAAATTTAATCGCATATTCATAATTATTTCCAGCTTGAACCGATTGCGTGACCAGTTGATAAGCTTGTTGGAAATTCCCTTGAAAATATGATTGTTTCGCTTGAAAATACAATTGTTGGTATTTTGAATTTGCCGTTAATTGTGTCGCTAATTGATATGCTTGAGGAATATTTCCACTATTATCTGCAAATTTTTCTAAAGTCTGAACTGCTTTCGCCGTTTCCTTATTATTGTTATAAGCCAAGGCCAAATAGTAATAAGCCGACGTAGATTTGAAATTCACATCAATCACATTCTCAAACGTCGAAATCGAATTCGCCAAATCGCCTGTTTGTAAATAATACAATCCTAAATTACTCAAAATCGTTACGTGAGATTCCGTCAATTCCATTGCAGCATCGAGTGCTTTTTTCATTTCAGGATAATTCTGCGTACGAGAATAAGCATTAATTAAACCGATATGAGCTTGTTCATTTTTCGAATTCGATTCGATTGCTTTTTTATAACTTTCAATAGCTAATGGAAAATTTCCTGCTTTTTCAGCATCTTTTCCCGCTTTCGCGAATTTATCGACTCGTTTAGAAATTGAGCCAATCGTCACACCATCCACTTTCTCTTCATAAATTACTTCTGCCAAAGGCCAAGCACCACTTTTGATTAAACCTTCATTCTTAAAACGATGAAATGAAATGATGTAATCCCAATCATCTCTATCTTCTCTTCGGTCATATTTAACCCAAGTCGCTCGCATTTTTTTAGCTTGGAATAATGGCTTGAAATAATGCTTCAACGCCATTGTATTATCGGATAAAGCGACCAAAACATCTTCGTCATTTGTCGCTTCCGGGATATTTTCCATGAACCATTCTGACAAACCTTTTGCGGAAGTCATCCAATAATCCGTTTCATATTGTGTCGCTGCATTTTTCACACCGCCGAATGCTTCATTGATATAAATATATTCATAAGGATGATTTTTTATCATCCAAGAAGCCGGTAAATACAACAAAATTGCCAAGACAGCCATACTTCCGATTTCGACCATTTTATTATTAAAAATACTCGCCAAACTCGACCAACCAAACGCTGCTAAAACCACGAAAATTGGATAAACAAAAATAAACTGACGCATGCCATCATAAACAGCTGAACCTTGAACCAACGCATAAACAACTGGAAATACGCCCGCAAAAGCCGTCAAAAATATTGGTAAATCAACTTGTTTATTTCTTGCTTTGAAATATAAAACAACGGCTAAGCCAACTCCAGCCAAAACCGCCAACGGTGCCGCCATCATTTGCCATTTTGGAATATAATACCAAGGCAAATTATCCGACCAATAGTGTTCGCCTTCAAATAACATTTGGATTGCCGTAGAGAAATTCGTCATTTCACTCAACGCATTTAAGGGGTTGGAAATTAGACTTTCCAAAGCGTAAGGCCAGAACAATAAGCCGCCCAAATATCCCAAGATTATCACAGCGAAGAGCTTTAATGCTAAACCGCCAACCATCGGAATATTTAATAATTGCTTACGCAAATCAGAACGCCACAAAAAGGCGATAATCACGAATAATCCTAACAAACCAACCAATAACAATCCACCGATACGAATACTTATCGCAAACGCAATTCCTAAAGCGGTGTAAAACATGGGTTTCAAACCGGGATTTGGTAACTGTTTGACGATGCGAATGATGTTGACCATCGCCAACATATACGCTGCTGCGAACGGAATATCTTTCGGATTCATCATAGAATGACCAAAAATCCGGGGCGATAACGCTGCTAACAACGCCGCCAAAAATCCCATTCGCCAACTATTTGTCACTTCTTTTCCTAATAAACCAGTAAAGAAAATCAACAAAAATCCGGTCAAAGCATTCAGAAAATGACGCATTTCGTAATCGTCATAAGATGGAAACCATCTATTGAATTTTGCTGCGACATAATCAAATCCTCCACCATAAAGCCAAAGATTCGGCTTCATCGTCAAAGCATCTTGTCCGTCATAATTTTGATATTCAATATTTTTTGCTTTAAATGCACCGTCTGTATCGAAGTGTTCAACGATGAATTCGCCATAAACTCGTTGTGCGTATTCATCGCCCGAAATTCCGTAATCAGGACTTAATATTGGCATTAAAAATAATAAAATAAGCATTAGTGCTGCAAACAGAAATCGGTAAATTCCTGATTCGCCATTGATAGATTTCCCTTTGAAAGGCGATATAAAAAACCAGTTGAATTTTTCTTTTAAACTAATAAAAATCGTCTGAAAAGCCATTTTCATTCCGTCACTTCCAACATTGATTTTTTCACCATCAACGTGTTGCCATTTCACAGGCATAGACTCAATTCCAATATCGTTTAGTTTGGCTTTATAAAGTATTTCAACATCGTGCGACCAACCTTTTGAGCTTAACTCGGCAAACAATGTTTTGGCGATTGCGGCAGGATATAATTTGAAACCACATTGCGTATCTTTGAAGTTGAGAGAAGTCGTTAATTGAGTTAAAACGTTAAAAACTCGACCGAGTATTTTTCTATCACTTTTTGCTTCGACTTCCGAATCCTTGTGTTCTCTCGAACCGATTAGAATCTGATCGTCACGGAATTCGTTATTTGGTAAAAGCTGTAACCAACGTTTCAGCAAAGTAGGTTTTGTAGCCATGTCTGCATCCAACGTCAAGATAAAATCACCTGTTGCTTGCTTGATTCCAGCTTGTAAAGCACCTCCTTTTCCTTGGTTTTTTTCTAATTTAAGGACTTCTACTCTTTCGGCTTTCGCCAATACAGACGGCAATACTTCCTGTATTTTTGCAGCCGTTCCATCCGAACTTCCATCATCGACGACGATAACTTCATAGGTATTATACCAACTACTATCAAAAATTTTCAAAGCATTTACTAAATGCTGAATTCGATTGATTTCGTTATAGCAAGGAATAACTAAAGATAGTTTTTTATCAAACTTAATATTAACCGAATTCGTTGTTCGCTTCTTTGTAATTGCTCTTTTTTTCGGTTGATGTTTTTGTCCTGTATTTTTATCTCTTTTCGCCATGATGTTTCGTGAAAATTCGGAATGATTATAAATTATAGATGCTAAAATTTTATAAAAAAAGGTTTTTTAGATTTAACCGTTGTAATAATTTTTTTTTACACACTAAATAGTTACAAATAATTTTTTAGTTAAATTTTGTTCATTTTGAGTGAAACAATCGCAATAATAAGGATATTTGGTAACTTTTTTGGTATTCAAGTTTCGGTATTTCGGAATCAGAAAATATTCAAACTCGTGTAGATTTGATATTTTTATTTCAAATAGTCTTTCATAACTTCTTGGAAATTTCCAAAACCTTTTAAATTTGTCTTTATTCAGAGAATGAGATAATTTTATTTGTATAAGTCTTGCGAATCAGACCTCACAGGTTTCAAAACCTGTCAGATCTTTACTAACATCACAACCAACTTACATATTCAACTATTTTTCACCCTCTAAAACAACTAAAACTAACCACTAAAATGCTTTTCAATTCAATTGATTTTGCGATATTTTTGCCAATCATTTTCGCACTTTATTGGTTAATCAACGCACGAAATTTAAAACTTCAAAACGTATTAATATTAGTCTCGAGCTATTTCTTCTACGGTTGGTGGGATTGGAAATTTCTATCTTTAATTCTCTTCAGTACGATAATTGATTATTCAATTGGTTTAGGATTGGCAAAGGAAGAAAATCCGATTAAACGGAAAGTATTACTCTGGTCAAGTATTTTGGTCAATCTTGGATTCTTAGGTTTTTTCAAATATTACAACTTTTTCCTCGAAAATTTCATTGCTGCTTTTTCATTTCTCGGAATGGAACTCAGTCCGAATTCTTTAAAAATTATTCTACCAGTCGGAATTAGTTTTTACACTTTCCAAACGCTGAGTTATTCGATTGACGTTTACAAAAGACGACTCGAACCAACGAAAGACTTTGTAGCATTTGCCGCTTTCGTTAGTTTCTTTCCACAATTAGTCGCCGGACCAATCGAAAGAGCGAGTAATTTATTACCACAGTTTTCCAAAAAACGAACTCTTTCGTCACTGCAAATATCCGATGCTTTACGTCAAATTTTATGGGGATTCTTCAAGAAAATAGTCATTGCTGATACTTGCGGAATCATCGTTGATGCGATTTTTTTGAATCCTGAATCACATAATAGTAGTACTTTAATACTTGCCGCAATCTTCTTCGCCTTTCAGATTTATGGTGACTTTTCCGGCTATTCCGATATTGCAATTGGTACCGCAAAATTATTTGGTTTCCAACTGATGACGAATTTCAAAGTGCCCTATTTTTCAAGAAACATTGCTGAATTTTGGCGACGTTGGCATATTTCCTTGTCTTCGTGGTTTCAAGATTATTTATACATTCCTATTGGCGGAAGCC
>CAWVWD010000310.1:0-5716 GCA_963933585.1 uncultured Saprospiraceae bacterium | reverse complement strand
AAAATGGCGAATTTAATGCAGAATTTGTAAAGTCAGTTTGGGTCGAAAATGTAGTTGATACAACTGGTTGTGGCGATTCTTTTGCTGGCGGTTTGGCTTTTGGCTTTTTGGACGGTGCAAAGGATTATGTAAAAGCTGCAAAATTTGCGAATACTTTAGGTGCTTTGCGAACGCAAGGGAGGACATTCGAAGTATTTAGGAATTTGGAGGAAACGGTGGCGATTATTGATGAAAATTATAAATGATGCTTGTTTTGGAAAAATAAAAATTAGCAAATAGCCACATAGGACACCTCTTTTTTCTTGATTTTAGCTTCGTCGAAATGTATTATTTTTCGCCATTTTGATGAAGTCAAAATTAAAAAACTATATGGCTATGTGTTAACTCACTTCATTATCAACATTTTTCCAAAATTTCCCTTCCAATTTCCCGATTCAAACCATTTTCACCAATGACATCTGCAAAAAGCAAATCACAAGATAAACCATTGCTTTGATTGAAAATGCCTTTTACAAAAGGTTGGAAATCAAATACTTTTGGATAAATTAAAATGGTTTTGGTCGCTTTAAAGATATTGGCATAAGCGAACATTTGACGTAAGTCTTCGTCTGATGGAGAAGGACGTTTGAGGACTTTCCATTTCGTATCTAAAATGATACTTTCGGTCTCTTTTCGAATTAAAATATCAGGACGCAAATTTCGATGATTCCAAAACTTACGATTTGGCTGACCCGTCACTTGAATATTTTCGGTGTATTCTAATTGTTTTAATTGTCGAAAAATAAACGCTTCAAATAAGACATTCATATCAAATAACATCGCTAAAACGTCATTTTGTCCACCTCGAATATCTGGACTATAATTCAGTAAAATCAATCTCGAAATCTCTAAAACAGTTTGATAACGCTGTGATTTTCTATCGAATGTTAGATTTTGAAAATGCCAATCGGTGACTTCTATTTGTTGGACTTTTGGAAAGTGTAATTGCAAACGTTGTAACTTATCCAGCAAAAGCGGATTGGTCATCATTCGTCGCAAAACGGTAATTGTTTTACTTAATATTTGATTTAAAATATGGTCAAAATCGTAGGTTGGATGATGGACAAAAAAACGGGTTTTGTGAACCGTATTATGCTGGATCTGCTTTGAAAAATTGATTCGACCTCGCATAGCCGATTGATTTTCAGTTATATTATGATATTGTTTTATCAATCCTTCATGTAATAATTGTTCGATTTTATCAATGAATAATTCAAAATATAAGTCTAAAATAAAATGCTGCTGCAATCGCAAACGAGCATTCGACATACTTTCGATTTTCAATAAACGGCAAGTCTTTAGCATCGAGATTAAAACCGATTGCCAACGATTTTTATTTTCAGCATCATTCAAATTATCATTCGCATCGGCTTTTGGCAAAATTTCAATCGTAAAATGTCCAACTTGAATCACGCCAACATAATGTCGAAATCGAATGCCTCGATGAATGATTGTAAAATATCGCTGTTGATGTGTATCATTAAACCGAATCAAGGTTTCCCAAACTTTCTCCGTAAAATTCGGATGTTGCCCAATTTTCAGCGTTTGATGCTCGAAGACTTGAATGACCATTCCTTTTGAATTATGAATTGTTAATTGCGAACTGTTAATTATTAACCATTTATTATTAACAGTTTATAATTCAAAACTAGTTTTTCATTACTTTTTTCCAATAATCATAATCCACATCTAAAACCAAAGATACGATATGGGAATATGTATTATTTGATTGTTCGCCGACATTTGTGAACGCATAATCCAAGCGTAATGTACCTAATTTTACACCAATGCCTATATTTGGATTGACAGACCAAAATTCAGTTCCTGTCAAATCGATTTCTTTTTGAATGGTATTCACGCCACCTCGAAGATAAACTCGTTCATTATAATCTAACTGAATTCCAGCTACTGGATCCATACTAATCGGATTCGCACTTACCAAAACATTACGTTCTCCATCCGTGGTTAAGTTTGCATTTACTTCCGCTAAAAGACCAACTTTATCGAAACGTTGCTGATAGGCAAACCCTAAAATGATACTTGGTCTGGTGATTTCTACAGAGTTGATAATGATATCATTTCCGGTGACTTCTAACACTTCTTTTTCTTCCTCTGTGAAATTAATATCCCAAGCATTGAAAGTTGTCGTAATATCTTTCCCTAGTAAACCGATTGTAAAATTATCCGTAACATGATATTGTAAACCAAGATCAAAACCAAATCCCCAAGAAGTCGCAAAAGGACCAATTGTTCTGTGAATCACTTTTGCACTTCCGCCAATGCTTAATTTATCACTTTTTAATTTTTGAGCATAACTAAATAAAAATGCATAATCGACGGCAGAAAATGGTTTGATGTTGTCATAATTTATCGTTCCGTCCGATTCGTAAAGCGATAATGTATTGGGAATATTATCAATTCCAAAGCGAATAATAGATAGACCTAAAGTTCGTTTGCCGTCAGAAATTGGTTTCGCAATTGATAAATAATCATAATTACCAATACTTGCAAACCATTCCGCATGCATAAACGAAACCTGCATATCACTTTTGATATTCGCTAATCCAGCGGGATTCCAAAAACCAGATGTTGCATCTGAAACACTTGCAACCTGTGCATTTCCCATGGATTGTGCTGCGGCTCCAACCCCAATGCTCAAGAATTCATTACTATACTTTTGGGCAAAACTAGTAGTCAAAAAGCCCAACATCATGATGGTTAATAGGTATTTCATATATTAAATTTAGGAGTTAGGTTTTAGGTGTCAGGACTTAGAAAGATAAGACAACTAGAAACGTAACTTTTAGCGTTCACCGTTTACAACGAGTAAAGGTAATAGATTGTAGTGTTTATTGAGAAATTTTGTTTTTAAGAATGAAATTAATTATGAATTTTATCTCACTTTAGTCCTCTCTTTTCAATAAAGGGCAAAGGTATTGCTAAAATAAGAAACGTCATTCCAAAACGAATTGAAATGACGTTTCTCATATTTATTAGGTAAACGGCTAATTCAAAATCTATTTTTTTTCCTCTTGAATACGATATAAAGCCCAATTTTTTACTTGGCCATCGCTGATAAAGAAAGCGATATTTTTAAAATCATAAACTAAATATTTACCTTGACGAGTTTCTTGAACAAAAGTTGGTTGACCATATTTTGCAATGATATCTTTTTTGTAAGTGCCAAGTTTAATACCATCACTGGTAGAACCCTTATAATTACTGTTCGTTAGATGTAATAAAGTATAACCGGATTGTCCACCATCAATTAGATTCAATAATATTTTAGATTCAGCCATGAATTTAACGCCACAAGCCATATTTCCTTTTACGGCCAATAAAATATCAACATCAATAGATTTCATGAAGGCATTCAAGTTTATATTTTCGATTTTTTCTTCTGTCAATGAAACCTTTGGACGAGGAGGAGCGACGTCAGAAAGTATTTCACTATATGCATCCATATTATATTGCGCTAAAGGTTCACAATCTTTATCTTTAGCTGCGGCCTGTATGAAATAGTCCGCACCGTTTTCTGGCTCGTCTTCATGAATCGCCGCAATACCACGAATAATGTAAGCATCACCCTCTGTTTTGATATTATTATGATTTCGTGCAATTTTTGCTGCTTTTTTTGCGAAGAAACTGGCTTCTTCATAACTGCCTATTAAATCATAGACACAAGCTAAATTGATAAGACCAGTTGTATATTCGGCATCCAAAGAGCGAGCTTGCTCAAAATAGAACTTTGCTTTTCTTAATAATTCTTTGCGTTTTTCTACCTTTTTTGGAGAACCGAACGCTTCACTTCTTATTTTGGGTTTCGACATTTTTATCTCTCCATCCAATTGAATTGGATAAGTATATTTTAGCTGTTCTGCATTCTTATCAAAAAGCTGTAATGCAGCCATAGTATTACTTACACCGGCATTATTATAAATTTCACGACTTTGAAATTCTTTTAAAATATAGCTGTAATAATCACTCACGATACTGTACTGTTGTAAAATAATCATATAATTTGCAGCATCAAAAATATGGATGAGCTCCTCTAATTTTATTTCTGATTCTACGGCCAATTTTAAGCGATCATCCAAACTTGGATAACCAGGAATTTTTTCTGGTAAATCATATTCTGAATAGACATCAACCAAAAATTTTGGCATCACACCGAATGTTTGAAAACCGGCTGAATACCCTAAAAAGCCACCTAAATAATTAGCTTCTGCTTCATTAGTCATTTTTATATTCGTTGACTTAGAAGTCGTTTTTGCCACTTCCGAAATATCTAAATCAATGAATGCTGTCGTAAAACCTTTTCCCCAAGAGTGCTTCTCATAATAATGTGTAATTTCATGAGCAATCAAGGCAGCCATTGTATTTAGAGAATCCTCACCATAACTTATACAAATATTATAAGCTGCTTCCTCTAAGCCAATTTGTATTTTCCTATTATCTATCCAAGCGACATATCGCTTTTCTGTAGACATTACAAATTCAGGAACTTGCATTTGTTTATCGCCTTTTGCGGCTATTAATTTTTCAAAAACTTGTTTAGCGACTTTATACTTATAATTTTCGGTATTCATTAATCCAACTTCACGAGCTTCTATCACTATTGCACTTAGCAACAGTAGAGCAACTAAATAGAATTTTTTCATAAAATTTTGGTATTGAGCAGTGTATAATAATAACTTTAATCGTATTTCCTTCAAAAAAAATATTAGGTAGGTTCTTCGACAGGTATTAAAACCATAAGTGATTCGGATGATTAGACGAAAAAGAATGGAACTTGTTACAGGATAAAATGAGTAATTTAATACATTTCTTTTATTTCGTAACGGTTAATTCTAATTCAAATAAATCTGTAAAGCCTTCATTCAGTGACTTTTCCTCTAATATTTCCAATATTCCATCTGCTTTTGAGATGGGAATTGAAAAATGCATCATTGCTTTTTCTCCAAAACTTTGATTAATAATATTCAATTGATGATGATTTATAAAATTCATTACTTGACTCGTAATCCCATAATCATACACGATTTTGTAATAATTATCAATCGTTCTTTCTTCAATTTCAGTTTGATTTAAAGCATCAATTGTAGCTGATTTATAAGCATTTATTAATCCTCCAACACCTAATTTCGTTCCACCAAAATATCGGACTACAATGACCAAAGTATCCGTAATTTCAAAACTATCTAATTGTCCCAAAATTGGTTTGCCAGCTGTTCCAGAAGGTTCGCCATCATCATTCGATCGATAAGTATTTCTGTCCGTTCCCAATCTCCAGGCATAACAATGATGTCTTGCTTTCCAATGTTCCTTTTTTACAAATTCTAAGTATTCTTTAATATCATCTTCTGATTTTATTGGAAATGCGTAGGCAATAAATTTACTTCCTTTATCGGTAAACAGACCTTCTGAAGTATTGGTGATTGTTTTATAAGTATCCTTTATCATATCACAAAGATATGCTAATTCAAAATATTAATTAATTCTTAAATTAATAATACGAAAAAGAGATTAATTACGTATTAATATTACATTCGTTATTATAATTTATCATTAAGCTAAAACATCAAATTATTTATGAAAAAATTATCATTAATTATTGCAATTGTATTCATTACAATGAGCGTACAAGCACAAAATAATGTTGTGAAAACATCTAGTT
>CAWVWD010000309.1:0-5736 GCA_963933585.1 uncultured Saprospiraceae bacterium | reverse complement strand
CAAACTCAAATAACGGTAATATGTATGGTGGTGGTAATATAGAAAGTCGGGAATATTATGGCTTAAATACTACTTTCACGGGAACGAGTCTTCCAAGTACAACTATGTATATTCCTAAGAAAATTGATATTACTAATTTTGAACAAATACCTGGCAATAGACCTGTAATACAGACGGGAACAACAATTGAGTGGAATGACGATGATAAAAACAGTTTAGGTGTACTTATTATTGTAAAGTATTTGAGCATAGATAATCCGAGCGGAGAACATCCAGAAGTCGAAGATGTTGTTTTAACTGGTGATGATGGTACTTATACTTTCACAAATGATTTTTTAAGTCAATTTCCAGACAATTCAAAACTAAGTGTTACACTTGTACGAGGAAATTATGAAGTTGTAACAGCAACAGACGGACGTAAAATCATGCTTTGTAATTATTCAATGATGGAAGGGTTGTTTGATTACTAATATTAAAAAAATTGTTACGATAAATTAAAAAAGCCATATTCTTAATAAGAATATGGCTTTTTTAATTTTTTTCAGCGAAAAAGAATATCTTAACCCACGAAAATATAATTTTTAGATACGTTAAAATTCAAAAAAATTGGATTTCATAACAATAATCAGATACGCATGGATGGCGTATGATAGCACACGTCCGATTCGTCGGATTTCAGATATTAGTGCGATGGTTTCGACGAATCATGTTTACAAGATTCAGTTGAAAGATGGAGAAACGATAATTGCAAAGTTATCGTATTTCGGGAAGTTTGAGCATTTCGTGGAAGATCATACGATTATCAATGTGATGTCGAATAATTTGCCCGTTCGGTACGAGAATTTTCTTTCTCGAGCACTGATGAAAGGAAATCAATTATTTGTCCATCGATTTCAAAATGATATCGTCGATGCTTGGATTGTTTTCTATCGTCCAATTCGAATTAAGAATCGAATGCCGAAACGCTTAGAAAATAAGGATATTGAAAAATTAGGTATCGAGTTTGCAAATTTCCATAAGGGCTGTCACCTAATTAGACATACTTTACCACTTTCTTCCAAAAATATGACTACAGATGTCAACGAACTTTTGGAAATGGTGGATGAAAAATTTCCAAAAAATAAAACCGAAATTCGCCGACAATGTGACATTTTTCTTGATAACACGCATCAAATTAATTCTAGTGGATTTGATAAAATTCCTGTTTTTGTAGATTGGAATATTGGGAATTTTTCGGTTTCTGCAACCGGTAAATTCTTCTCTCGTTGGGATTACGATTGGTTTCGGATGAGTAGTCGAATCGCTGACTTTTACTTTATGAGTCGTGTCGTTTCAAGTGTTGGAGATAGGACATTTTTCACCTATAATGTGGGAACGATGATGGAAGAACGATTTATTTTATTCTTAAAATCATATCATTCCGTTTTTCCTTTGACTCGGCCAGAGATTCTATTTATGAAGGAATCATATCGCTTTTTCTTGCTAAATTATGTGATTAAAGAAGGAAAACACTTCTTTTTGGAAGCTTTTGCTACGCAACTTCAACGAGAAGCTTTTGAAACGCATTTTAAAGATATTGATGTTTTATTTGATACCGATAAGTTATTGAGAGCATTGGATTTGTAAAAGTCCTCAAAGAACGTATAGCGACGTTTATTCCTTTCCTAAAATAATATTTTTCTCCCATTTTATCTCGATTTTTCCTAGAGGCAAAAATGGGAGAAATCGTAAAATCGCTCCAAATTTTCATAATAAAACGACGCTCTTTTACTCAATCTTCTATCCGAACGATTGACCTAAAATATCCTGAATAGTTGATAAAAAAAGAAATAATTGAATATCATATCTGTTTCGTGACAAAAGGTTCGTTACGAGTTTTTTATTGACGGAACAGGAAGAATAAACGATTCGTTTTGGTTACAAGGATTCGGTTATAAATTCTCTTTCTTCTTGCTTTAAATCAACACCTTCTGAGTTTCATGTTTTTCTAAAATCAGAAAAATGAACCATAAAGTTCGATAGAAAGGAGTTAATCGATAATTTAAAAACGGCCGTTCAAAATGCAATTGTAAAAGCAGAAAAATTTAGACGATTAACGGAAAAAGAATTGACCTTTAAGGAAAAATCAGAAAGTTGGAATGTTTTGGAATATTTGGAATACCTGAATTTGTATGGTGATTTTTATTTAATGGAAATGGAAAAACGAATTTTAGAAGCGAACTCCTCTCCTACTTCAGTTGTTTTTGAAAGTGGTTTTTGGGAAATCATTTTGCGAATACCATCCAACCAAAATCAGGTAAAAACCTTGATGATAAAATAAATATATTTAAAAATAAAAATCCTATAAACTCTGATTTACCGACTACGACAATCGACCGGTTTATTAGGCCACAGCGACAAATATTAGTTTTATTGGCAAGAAGTGAAAAGGTTAATTTGATGAAAATCAAGTTAAAGACAACACTTTCACTTATCATAATAATCGACACCTTATGCAAGTGCATAAGCTTTTGCATATAATTGTTTGAAATAAAAAAAAGCCAGCTTCAAAGTGAATTGAGGCTGGCTTGCAAATCAAGATTTAATCGTTTCGAGCAAAAACTTATAAATCGAGAATAAATAGAATTAAGAAATTGTACATGCCACTACTATTTTGGAGTTATACACTCACTATCTTAATAAAATAATTAGATTCAATCTGATAAGAAGCTTTTAATGTTTTTTGTTGACACAAAGATAGTCCCATTCCTTAGTTCATGTAAGCGTAAAAATACCTTAATCAAAAAACAAGTAAAAATACCTGTTTTGACTTTCTCCTCAATTAATTCCCTTTTTCATTCCTTTATATTGCAGAAATCTTTATATTTTGTGGTATTGATAAAATCTCTCTAAAATTCTGAAGTCTAAAACGAAAAATATTCAACATTACAGTTTTTTAAATCACTTCACAACCAACTAGAAATGATTAAACTATTAAAAAATATTAGTTTATTAGCATTCATTTTCCTCATTGCACAAGCCTGTGAACTAAAAGAAATCACAGAACAAACTGAAAAAGATTCCGTTGCTTGTGAAATTGATTCCATTCCCACAAATGAAGGTGAAGACATGATTACAGAAGCTCAAAGCTACATTGATAGTGTAAATACGAGCTTCGCAACTGGTGCTGTACAGATTCCTTACGGAGCAAAAATCCCTCTTTGCGAACTCCAAGAAATCATTGACGATTTGGGTGAAACGCCAGAAGTTTGGGCAATGATGGGAATGAAAGACGGAAAATTAGAAATCGTTTTTCAAGGATTAGATGATGCGACAAGTACGTATAAATATTATGATTTTACGGCACCTTGTCCTGTTACATGTCCTGAATAATCTTAACATCCGTCATATCCTCACTTTGAGTGATATTATGATTAACTATTGCACTCATTTTAATTGAAATATTTCAATCACTACTTAGAAATTTTTTATGAGTTTATTACATTCCATTGGATTATTAGATACCATATTAGTAACTATCGCTTTCCTTTTCTTTGTCGGTTATTGGTCGATAATGTCCTATTCATTAAAAATATTCGGTGCATTTATTGGTTTCTCTTTTCTGATACAAACAAGTTCTTTCACAATACCTTATCTTGGCTATCATAACTTATGGCTATTACATATTTTTACATTAGGCGAATTCATTATTCTATCATTATTCTATCGGCAACTATTCACTAAAAACCCTAAACTCAAACAATTTATTGCTTATTTTTTACCGATAGGGAGTTTACTAATTATTTTGAATACAATCTTTTTACAATCATTAACCGAGTATAATAGTTACGCTAAAACCTTCGTTCAGTGCTTTACCATCGCTTACTCTGTATATTACTTTTATATTCTTTCTACCCGAGAAATTCTCACCGAACAGCGATTCAAAGCACTTCATCTAATAAATTCTGCCATTTTACTGTATTATGCAGGAAGTTTCTTTATTTTTATGTTTGCCAATATTTCCGTACTTATATCGGGAGAAATGAGTACAAGCTTTTGGGATTTTAACGCATTTTTATATTTAACATTCTTAATATTAGTGCTAATTAGTCTTTACAAAACTATAACAAGTGAGCGAATATAATTTAATGATTGCGATTGGCGTTTTATTTATGACAGCTTTTGCATTAGCATTTGTTTTATTTTTTAATTTCTCTCAACGAAAACTTGTTACTCAAAAACTTGACCAACAGGAAGCATTATTACATCGTGTCATAGAAACACAAGAATTTGAACGTCAGAGAATTGCAAAAGATTTGCATGATGAAATTGGTTCACAATTAAATATTATCAACCTTAATTTACATCGGCTAAAACGTAAACAAGAAAATCCCGAAATAGTCAAGGAAACAATAGACGATATTCAAGGCTTGTTAGCCGCTACTATAAGAACAACTCGACAAATTTCACATGATTTGTTACCTTCTACTTTAGATAGTTTTGGCTTAATTGCAGCTATTGAAGAACTTAGTGAACACTATTCCAAAACGAATTTCGAATTACAATTCAATATTCAAGAAAACGAATCTACGATTGAGGATCAATCCGTGGAATTAAATATCTTCAGAGTTTTACAAGAATTAATCAGTAATGCTACTCGACACGGAGGAGCTACTTTAGTTAGTATTCAGTTTTGGTTAAATGACGAGCATTTAAAATTAATCATACAGGATAACGGAAAAGGATTCGATACCCATTCCCCAGAATTCAAAGCAGGTTTGGGGCTAAGTAATATTGAAAGTCGAATGAAAATGAGCAATGGAAAGGTAAATATCCGTTCTATTCTTAACCAAGGAACAACAATTAAACTTTTGGTAAAGAAAGGTTAGACCGCTTTGCCATTAGATATTAGATTAAAAAAATTCTATTGTCTAATCATTCTTGAAGTAAATGTCTAATGTCTAATGTCTACTGTCTACAATTTAAAAGTGACGTAGTCCTCTATTTAAAAACCCACAAAATATACGAGCGGAAATATGAAAAAAATTCAAATTTCAATTACAGATGATGCCACATTATTCCGTAAAGGATTAAAGTTATTATTAGAAGATTATGATGACCTTGAGGTCGTCATGGAAGCAGAAAATGGTCAGGATTTATTGGATAAATTAATCGATAAAAAACAGCCGGATATTATTATTCTTGACTTACAAATGCCAATTCTAAATGGTATTGATACTAGTAACATATTAAAAGAAAAATATCCAAATATTAAAATTATCATCCTATCAACACATTACAGTAAAGCATTTATTCTCAATATGATAGAACTTGGAGTTTCTGCTTATTTACCTAAAAATGCAGCGCCAGATCTCTTCACAGAAACAATTCGAAGTGTCTATAAAAATGGATTTCATTATAGCAAAGATGTTTGGGAAATGATTCAGTCAAATGTGAATAAAAAGAAGATAAAAAAACCAAGTTTTCTTCCAGAATTAACCAAACGAGAATTAGAAATCTTACAATTTATTTGTGAGCAAAAAACAGCCGCTGAAATCGCTACCAAATTGTTTATCAGCCGAAGAACTGTCGAAGGGCATCGAAATAGTTTATTACAAAAATTAAACTGCCGTAATGTTGCAGGTTTGGTCGTTTATGCGATTAACAATCAATTGGTAACTATTAGTCCATCTCTATTCTGGTAGATTTCAATTACACAAAAAAAAACAGTCTTGAAAATCTTCAAGACTGTTATGA
>CAWVWD010000308.1:0-5761 GCA_963933585.1 uncultured Saprospiraceae bacterium | reverse complement strand
CTTTACAAAAGGAATCGTAAACCGACCACTTTTGTCTGTTTTTGAAAAATAATATGGCCGTTCCTTGTGAACTACAGAATCAGATAAATCATCATATAAAACGACCAAAACATCCTCAATCGGCTCTTCCGTCAACGCATCAATCACATTTCCTCGAACTTCCAAAGAATCAATCACCTCACCAGTCGAAAAGATATACCGAAAGTTTTTTTGAAAATTTCCTTCGTTCAAATCTTGAATCGCTTCCCCAAAATTGATTGTGTAAGTCGTATTTTCTCGCAATTCTTCTTCACCAAAATCAATCACAACCGTTTTCTTTTTCAGCTTCATATCAACTGGATTTTCCAAAGGCGGAGAAATCACGACTTGATTCAGAACATCCTTCAAAACAATCCATTCATCAAATGGTAAATAGATGAATTGCGCTTGAAAATTTGTTTGAAAATTCGGTGTAAATTGTTCGGTAGAATCAATTTTAGGCGGCGTTGTATCTTTCTCACCACCAGAAATCTGTGCAATATTCGCACAACTGTAAAACCATAACATGCCAACAAAAATGATGATAATTTTTTTCAAAATGATTGTGTTCGTCAGAAACCGTGTTGGTTTTAAAAACCGACACGGTTTGATATATATTTTCTATATAAAATGCTTCAACATGATAACTTCTTGCTCCACCAAAGGGCGAGCAAAACCTCTCGATAAATTTTTCTTCGTCAAGCCAGCATAATAAATTCTATCTAACTTTTCGACCGTATAATCTAAGTGCGCAAAGATTCTACGAACGATGCGATTTCTACCAATATGAATCGTGATCATCACAGATTGTTTCGTTCTGTCACCTTCATCATATTCCAACTTGTCAATAACAGCATGACCATCTTCAAGATCTAAACCAGCCGTTATTTTATCAAAATCAGCGTCCTCTAATGGTTTATCCAAAATAACATGATAAATCTTTTTCACTTCATAACTCGGATGTGACAATCGTTTCGCTAGGTCGCCATCATTCGTGAATAACAATAAACCGGTTGTATGTCTATCTAATCGACCAACAGGATAAATGCGTTCTTCACAAAGTTTATCCATAATATCCATGACTGTCTTACGACCTTTTTCGTCATCTGTCGTCGTAATCATGTTTTTCGGTTTATTCAATAAGAAATAAACCTTCTTAGCTTCAATCTTAACAACTTCGTCTTTGAAACGAATTTCGTCCGTTGGTTTTACTCGATGTCCCATTTCTCGAACAACTTCACCATTTACTTTCACGAAACCTTGCTTTATCAATTCATCCGCTTTTCGACGAGAAGCCACCCCAGCATTTGCGACATACTTATTCAAACGAATAGTATCTTTATGGTCTGGATCTTCTACATACGGAACCGGATTTTCACTTTCCGCTTCGTTTGGTTTTATGATTGGTTTTGAATCGATTTTTTCTTCGAATTCTCGTTTATCACTTTTGCCGTAATCAGATGCTCGTTTATCTTTTGTTCTACTGTCAAATGTTCGTCCCGTCCCTAATTTTTCATGAGATTTACGATCATCATTTCGTTTGTAAGAAGATTTAACTTCTTCTTTCACTTTACCGAAAGATTTGCGGTCGTCATTTCGCTTATTGAAGGATTTATCATCCTCTCTTCGTTTGCCAAAAGGTTTACGGTCGTCACTGCGTTTGTCAGAAGACTTATTATCATTTCTTCGTTTACCGAAAGGTTTCCAGTCCTCATTGCGTTTATTGGAAGACCTATCGTCCTCTTTTCGTTTATTGAAAGGCTTTCTTTCCTCATTACGCTTATCCGTAGATTTGTCGTCCTCTCTTCGTTTACCGAAAGGTTTACGATCGTCATTGCGCTTGTCAGAAAATTTGCCTTCCTCTCTTCGTTTACCAAAAGGTTTACGATTATCATTGCGCTTATCAGAAAATTTGCCTTCCTCTTTTCGTTTGCCGTAAGGTTTACGATCGTCATTGCGCTTATCGGAAGATTTATCATCCTCTCTTCGTTTACCGAAAGGTTTACGATCGTCATTGCGTTTGTCAGAAGACTTATTATTATCGTCCTTATTATCAAAAGCTCTTTTTTTGCCTTTGCTTAAAGAAGTCCATTCAGTTTTTTTACTGGAAGATTTTCGCCCACCACTTTTCTTGCCTTGAAATGGCTTATCATCCTCGTTTCTTCTCTTTTTCATATTCTTGAATTTTAAAATTTACTGCGAAATAACGCAGTTTTATCCACATTCGTCACTTAATGAAAATTAAAATAACAATTATTTATCATTTTCTGATTTTAAGGGTTTTGACGAGTTCTTATATCCAGAGATAAAAAGGAGATTATAACCAAATTGTCTTCCATTATTTCATTTCAAGACAATAATACATTAGAAATAATTCAATACTAAAATGATTTTCGATAATCGCAAAATTATCCCAAAACAGATTGAAGTTACTACGTCAAAGCGGAATAATTCCTGATTTCTATTTATATATTTCTATTTAAAACCCCCACTATTTCATCCATTATATTTTAATCTCGACGTGTTTCAAACCCTTCAAAAAATTCAATTCATTTTTCAATCACTTAATCCGTTCTATAAACTGTATTTCCATAAAGTTCAAATTATTAATCGAATCAAATTTTATATCGACCAAAAAAATATTTTCTGATGATTTTTAAATCACATTTATTTTTAATTTTTAATAGACCGCATTCGACGTTTATAAATTTAAATTCCTAATCAAATCATATAAATATCGTTGAAAGTGATTGATTTACTTTACCAATAAATAAGGGGAAATACTTTTTTACACGATATTCAGTTATCGTCAAGTTCTCATTAAATAGGATTAATTCACAGAGAAATCTAATGGATTCTAAGAAAAAGAGACTCCTAGTTTACCCCAATTTTTTTTTGAGGTAAACTGGGAGAATAAAAAAACTAATTTGCAAAAGATTTGAAACTAAAATATAATAAAATTAGTAACAAAACAGTAGCGACAACAACCGTTATAATTACTTTTTTGCCTTGTGTTCCTTGTGCTATTTCTTGAGCCATTTTCTTTCCTGTTCTACGTTTTTGTCTTGGTCTTCTTGACATAATATTTATAATTTGTAGGATTGCTTGATTATTTGATTTTAGCATTTCAACACTGCATCAAATAAACAAGAAATCTATTTAAAATTGATTTTTAATTGGTTAAAGTTCAAAGTAAATTTATAGATTTTTTTACAAAAAACAACGCTTTAAATTACTTTAGAGAACAGGTAACAAATAATCTATTCACTCTGACTCCTTTTTTTTACTTTTAATTCTGAGTCCTTATGATAAAAAAAAAGCCCGTAACTAAGCTATGCACTGATTTTATAACATATTTAAAAGCCTCACCAGATAGGCTGCAAGCTTGAAAAATAACTTCCTCATAAAAGATAGATTATTTATTACCGGCACGCCTACACCTGTAAAATCCAAAACGATTAAACAATTGAGTAGTAATAAGACTTTTATTACCACTAAAATCTATAATCAAAGTACATTCGTATAAATAAAAGGTGTTTTGTTTTAGCTTTAATATATTTTTGGCGAAAGAAATTGGGAAAACGTAGATTTTACGGATTCAACGGATTCATGTAGGTTATTCAAGAACGATTTATAAAATTGAGCCTTGTTCAAGGCCTATAAAATGATAAATGGAATCTGATTTCGTCTGTAAAAATATGTAAAATCTGCATTCTCTCCACTTTTTTGACGCTCAAAAGAATCAATAAAAAATATGTTCAAATCATTTAGAATAGGTCAATTATTCAATATTCCAATCTTCATTCATTGGAGTTTTCTCTTGCTGCCATTAATCGTCATTTACAGAAGCGATGCCCTAGAAACCGTCAATATCGTTTGGGAATTAGCATTAGTTTTTGCATTATTTGGTTGCGTTTTATTGCATGAGTTTGGTCATGCTTTATCAGCAAGGCGTTACGGCGTAAAGACTTTAGATATTATTTTATCAATCATTGGTGGCGTTGCAAGGTTAACGAGGTTGCCCGAGAAGCCATGGCAAGAATTAGTAGTTGCCGCAGCAGGTCCAGCCGTGAATGTTGTGATTACAGCCGTAATTGGACTTTTATTATGGATAACTGGGAATTTTGATTTGCCTTACGCTGGAGTAATTGACAGCAGTAATTTTTTACCAATTTTGGCTTTCGCCAATATCGCTCTAGCCGTTTTTAACTTAGTGCCAGCATTCCCGATGGATGGCGGAAGAATATTAAGAGCAGGTCTAGCGATGAAATTAAGCCGACTTCGAGCGACATTTATCGCCATGGTAGTTGGACAAGTTTTAGCTACTGGTTTTGCAGCTTATGGGATTTATTCGGGAAATTATACCTTAATTTTTATCGCTGTTTTTGTGTTTTACGGAGCTGCGACAGAATATCGAGGTATCAAAAAAGAGACAGCACTTTCAAATCACAAAGTCCGTGACACCATGGAACAACAATTCTGTATTCTGCAGCAATCACACGCAATGAATTACGCCATTCAGATGTTGACAAATACAGGACAGCAACACTTTGTCGTCTTAAATCTAATGAGCTTAGAAGGTGTTTTGACACATCAAAATATTCTAAAATCTATCCATGAAAAAGATACGCTCAGTCCGATTTCAAAATATATGACTAAGGATTTTGTAGCCCTGTCTGCGGATGATAATATCAAAAATGCGTACCATTTATTCCAAAATAATAATTATGAAATCATTCCAATCATCGAAAATGGAGTCGTTATCGGAATTTTGGATAAGACAAGTTTAAATGAATTTTTAATTACTCAAGAAGCAAAATAGCAGAAGTTGATAATATTTAGTACGTAATTGATCGTCGTATAATCCATTGAAAACCAATTATTTGTTATATTAACAAATAACGATTATTTAATAATACCTACTTGACGTAACAATGAATTCCGGCTTGATCGTCAAATCTATAAAACCCAAGCTGGAGTCTGAGAATATGTTAGAAACGTGTAACTTTCCAAAGGAAAGTCGTTATAACGATTAAATATTTATTAACAAAAAGGTATTTTATAGGAAATCATATCATGGTAAAATATTTACGCCTTTATACCAAAGTACCTCAAAACATTATATACATGAGAAACCAATTACTTTTTACTGCTTTTATCGCTACGCTTATTTTATCAAGTTGTCAACCTATGGAAAATAATAATGAAGACATTCATGGAAAATGGCAAGCAATTTCTTGGGAAGTTGCAGGAATCGAAAATTTGGGAGAAGGTGCAAACGTTCTTTTTGAATTTAAGGTAGATGATAATTATACGGCTTCATTTGGAAGCTCGGCAGAAAGTGGCATTTATCGCTTGGAAAGAACGAAATTATATACAACTGCAGAAGGTAAAATTGAAAAATTAGTTAAAATTGAATTAGCGAGCATTGATACGATGAAGATGAATATGAATCGTCAAGGAACAGCAGAAGTGATGACTTTAGTTAGAGAATAAGGAACACAGAACAAAGCCAAAAACTTAATGGACTTATTAGTCTTTATAAAATCAATGACTTTAGCTTTTTCCTATTAGAACCAATTATAAATATGAACACTTTTTTATTGATTTTGAATAAATAGCAATATTTGGGCTCAAAATTTCGGTTATTTCAGAAGCGGTCTAACATTTAAAGAAAACCGTCATTCCAACCTTAGTAGTAAGTCAAGTTAATCATGTCGGTATTTTTTGACAAAATATTGCC
>CAWVWD010000307.1:0-5762 GCA_963933585.1 uncultured Saprospiraceae bacterium | reverse complement strand
CTGATTGTCCGTACATTATTACTTTTAAAATGTTAATTCATTTAATAATTCTGAAGAAAATCTCCATAATTGAAAAATAAATTTCATCATTCAGACAAGTTTTAATTTTAATTATTTGTTTTAATTCTCATTAATTCTTATTTACCAACCACTACTTTAGGGTAGCGAATAAGCTTATCATTTAAAGCATAGCCACTTTCTACGGTATCTAATACTTTTCCTTTCAATTCTTCTGTCGGAGCAGGAATTTCTGTGATAGCTTCATGAATATCAGCATTAAAAACTTCCCCATTACTTTCAACCGCTTTTAAGCCTTGTTGCTTAAGCGTATTTTGTAATTTTTCATAAACTAACTCCACACCTTCACTGAATGCTTCTACAGAATCATCATCATCTGCTGCTTTTTTGGCTCTATTGAAATCATCCAAAACAGGTAATAAAGATTTAATCACGTCCCGTCCGGCTGTTTGGATAATATCCATTTTTTCTTTAGCCGTACGTCGTCTATAGTTTTGAAACTCAGCAAATAGTCTTAAATACTTATCATTCAATTCTACCTTTTCCGCTTTAAGTTTATTCACTTCTAATTCTAATTTTTCAATTTCAGAAAGCTCCTCTACCGTTTCTTGTTCCGTCGCTTCTGTATCATTCACCTCCGTTTCACCTTCGGTAGTTATTTTTACTTCCTCTTGCACATCTTGAGTCAACTCTTCCTTATTCATGGTTTCGTTTTTGTCCACGCCAATAAAATTTTTTAATTTATTCCAATTTGACATGGTTATAGCGTGTCAATTTTTTTGCCAATAGGCATCTTTAAAACAAAGAGTGACAAAGATACAGTACGGATATTTCTTATTAGAATATTTCTCATTTATTTCGACATAACCAAACATGCAATATATTGATTATCAACAATTTAAATAATAAAAAATTATTTTTAATAAAAAAAACCATTAGTTTGACAATTTGACAGAAAAATAAGGATTAAATCATATCAGCTTTGAAAATCGATATAGTTTCTGAGTAATGAGGTTTCTTAAACGAAAACACGAATTAATTTGAATTACAAATTTGAATTTTATACGATACCTTTAAATAAAAATGCTTTTAAATCCTAAACAACGATGGAAAAAATAATGATAATCGGTTCATGTGGAGCAGGAAAATCAACCTTATCGCATCAGTTACACCAAAAAACAGGCATTGAATTAATACATTTAGATCAAGCTTATTGGAAACCAAATTGGATAGAAACTGAACCTGATATTTGGGATAATACAGTTCGGGAATTGGTGAAAAAAGAATCATGGATAATAGACGGAAATTATGGTGGAACAATGGATATTCGTTTACAAACTGCCGATATCATCATCTTTTTAGACCGTTCGAGATGGCTTTGTTTATACCGTGTGCTGAAACGAATTGTCATGAATTATGGCAAACCTCGTGCAGATATGAATGAAGGTTGTAACGAGCGTTTTGATTGGAAATTTCTAATCTACGTTTTTCATTTTTATGATATAAAACGTCCTCAAATCTTAAAACGTTTATCAAAATTACCAGCAACGAAACAAATTTATATTCTAAAGTCAAATGAGACGGTGCAGACATTTTTAAATAAGTTTTGATTTTTTCGTGAACAAAAATCAAATGTGAACAATATCACCAAACGCAATTAGGAAAGCTAATATAACCTATTTACCTTCGCCAATATTATTCATTGTATCAACTGATACGCCACTATTTAGGTATCAATTTTTTTTAATTTTTAGGCTATATTGAGGAGCATCGATATAACGATAAAATCAATACACAAAGATAGCTTAATACCTAAATAACCAATAATTTCAATAAATGGGCTTATTCAAAAAAGGGCAAAAAGCATATAGCGTCGCTAAATTAAAATGTCCGAAATGTCAGGAAGGCGAGATGTTTTCGACATCAACTTTTTCATTCAAGAAACCTTTTGATATGTACGAAAGATGTCCTGTTTGTAATGAAGATTATTTTCCGGAACCCGGCTTTTATTACGGCGCGATGTTCATTTCTTATATTTGGACCGCTTTCTTTTGTTTAGGCTTTGTAGGTTTCGCAATTTTTGTTTTGAAAATGAGTATTAATATGTCCTTCCTTGCTTTAATTCTATTTATGGCTTTAATTTTTATTTGGATTTTCCGGGTTTCTCGTGCGATGTGGATCAATGTGGTTGTTCATTACGATAAAAATATAGGAAATAAATTAGAAGTGAAGCAGTAGAGAGGATACCTATCAAGTTCTAAAATTAAAAAAGTAGATTTCAATAAATTTTTCATAAATTTACTTTTACCAGAAAACATCGTGTCAAAACACGATGTTTTTTTTTATAAATTAACTAATCAATCAAAAATGCTCGAAATATTACACGAAGATGCAAACTGCATCATTATTAATAAACCTGCTGGTTTACCAACTCAACCTGATAAAACGAACGATCGTTCGGCGTTGGATATGGTAATAAAATATTTGGGGCGACAAGCTTTTATTGTTAATCGCTTGGACAGACCTGCAAGTGGCATTTTGTTATTAGCGAAAACTTCTAACTCTGCCGGTAAGTTTTCTAAATTATTCCAATCAGATAAAGTCGATAAACGATATTGGGTTATTGTTAAAAATAAACCTGAAAAAGAGAATGGACAATTAGAACATTATTTAAAAAAAGGTAGTAAAAGTAAAAAGTCCTTAGTCTTTGAGGATGATAAAAAAGGGGGCAAAAAAGCGATTTTAAATTATGAATTGCTAAAAAGCTTGGAGCATTATCACTTATTGGAAATTCAACTACAGACTGGTCGTTTTCACCAGATTCGCTCGCAACTTGCAGCTATCGGTTCCCCAATAAAAGGTGATGTGAAATACGGAGCAAGACGAAGTAATCCCGACCGTTCTATACACTTACATGCTCGAAAATTATCGTTCGTTCATCCGTTTAATAATGAAAAAGTGAGCTTCGAAGCGGCACCTTCAAACGATGATCCTATTTGGAAGGCGATTTCTGTTTAGTAAAAAAATATCAGCAGATTTGAACATAAAAAGCTAAAAAAATTCTGGCCTTTATATAGCTAAATTGAAGATTTATTCAAATATTCGGACTCCTACGAAATAGTTATAATTATTAATTAACCTTATCCATTTTTTAATTGTCTTTGCTTAACTTTACTAATCAAAAGGAAAATAGTAAATAAATGATTGATATACAATTACTGAAAAAAATCAGCGAAACACCTGGAGCACCAGGTTATGAGCAGCGTATCAGGGCTTTTGTGATGGAACAAGTTGCACCATTTGTAGATGAAATTTCTACGGATGCAATGGGCAACGTAATTACCTTAAAAAAAGGAAAAACAGACAAAAAGGTCATGATTGCTGCTCACTTAGATGAAATCGGTTTTATCGTCAAACATATTGATGAACAGGGTTTTATTCGCTTTCATACCTTAGGTGGTTTTGATCCCAAAACACTTACGGCTCAACGAGTAATCATTCATGGTGAAAAAGATATTATTGGTGTAATGGGTTGTAAACCTATTCATTTGATGTCGCCTGAAGAACGGAATAAAGGCATGAAAATCGGTGACTATTTCATTGATACAGGAATGTCTTTGGAAGAAATTAATAAATACATTTCGATTGGTGATTCGATTACTCGAGAACGAGAATTGATTGAAATGGGTGACTGTGTGAATGGAAAATCGTTAGATAATCGAGTTTCGGTTTACATTCTCTTAGAAATGCTCAGAGAACTAAAAGATACCGAAGTTCCTTATGATATTTACGCTGTATTTTCGGTTCAAGAGGAAGTCGGAATCAGAGGAGCTGAAGTAGCTGCACATCAGATAAACCCTGACTTTGGGTTTGGTTTAGATGTGACCATTGCATTCGATATTCCAGGAGCTGCACCACATGAAAAAGTAACTTCATTAGGAGGAGGAACAGCGATAAAAATCATGGATTCATCCACGATTTGTGACTATAGAATGGTTCGCTACTTAAAGCAAACAGCGAATAAACACAATATCAAATGGCAACCAGAAATTCTAACTGGTGGCGGAACGGATACCGCAGGGGTGCAACGAAAAGGTCAAAATGGCTCAATCGCTGGTGCATTATCTATTCCGACTCGGCATATTCATCAATCTATCGAAATGTCGAATATTGCAGATATTCGGGCTACGATTGATTTATTGAAACAGGCGGTTTTGGAGATTGATACTTATAATTGGAGTTTTCGGTGATAATCCGTAGGTACAACCTATGGTTATTTATATTCAACCTTTTCAAGGTTTCGTGAGGTACTTTGAATGGGTACAAAAAAGTCTAATTGATTTATTTCAATTAGGCTTTTTTTCGTAAAGATCAAAGAAGCAGCGATGATTTATAGTTTTGAAACGTTTATCAGTATTTTTATTCAAGAAATTGAAGGAAAATCTTATCGAGAAGCGTTTGTCGGTTTGGGCAATAGTGACTTGATTATCAATGTGCAAGGGGTGGAATATTTGATTGAAACGAAAAAATATTATAGCCCAAAAACGTTCCGACAAGACAAAGGACAATTGGCGTATTATTGCAATCGCAAAGGCATTTCGGAAGGCATTTATATCGTTTTTATTGAAGATTATATTGATATGCCGGGCGTTGTCGAAGGAAAAGAGGAGATTAATGGGTGGAGATTAAAACGTATTTGATTAAATATGATGAGGTGAAGGATTTTGGGGAGGAGGATTAAAATAAAAAATGAGAATTATGTTTTTTTGAAAGGCGATAAGTTTTGGGCTTATCGCCTTTTTGTTTAATCCAAATTATATTCAATTCCTACTGAAATTCCGTAATTATAATATCGGTACAAATAAGTGATATCCTTGATGTTTGGTAGTAACAAAATATCACCTGATACTAAAAAGCGACAAGATAGTTTTTCTGAAATTTTATAATTCATTCCAAAACCCAGATCCAAACCATAATTAATCGTTTGAAAAATATCATTATCATAATCATTTTTGCTGTGTCCCACTCGTTTGCCGTCAGCATACTTGACGATTTTTGAGTAATTATTCACATTCCAATTGACACTCCCTCCAAAATCAAGGTACGATTTCCATTTTTCCCTTTCCGTCAAAGCATATTGAATAGCAATAGGCAGATGAATAAATTGATAATGATAGACTTCTTTATAAGAATCAAAATCAAAAATAGCAGGACGGAGTTCGGTTATAGGTACTTTCTCCCCCATGTCTTGAAAGCCAAAACCCGTTCGCAAGGCGACCTTATCACTCAACGAATGAGTAACATCAACACCAAAACGATAGCCAAGTTTTGGTGTATGAATTTTTCTCATTGATGCCAAATACAAATCAGTATCATCAGTACTTGAAAGGAAGTATTTACTTCCTGTTGCTCCAAAGTAAGGAATAATAGAGGTTTGCGCATTTACGGACAGTGCAAAAATTAGCGAAATAAATAAGCTTATTATGCTTTTCATAGTTATCATTTTAACGGTCAATTGTTATTTATAAATCGTCACATAATCTTCATAAGTACAATCGTCACAAACTAATTGCCCATTAAGAAAAATATCATAGCTACTTTTAAACAAACCTTCATGACATTCTTCTTCTGTTTCATTAAATGAAATATGGAGCGTATCCAAAGGATTGTTTTGTATTTGATAATAAAAAGTTGTGATGTATGAATTTCCTCCAAATACTTGAGTATTCAACGAAATACTGTTA
>CAWVWD010000306.1:0-5791 GCA_963933585.1 uncultured Saprospiraceae bacterium | reverse complement strand
AACTTCCTGCATTTCTAACCATTACACCACATTCCATCAATATTTGATTGATAAATGTCTCTGTATCAATTGGTGATTTCAATAAAATAAAATTCGCTTGTGTTTTCCAATATGTAATTCCTAATTCCTCCAAAATAGGATAAAAACGGACTCTTTCTTTTTGTACCAACTCAACTGTATCATTGATAAATTCAGTATCGCCTAACGCTGCAATTCCTGCATTCAACCCAATAATATTAATCAAAAAAGGGCGATACAAACGACGTAAATAACCAGCAATTTCAGGCGTAGAATAAGCATAACCAATTCTTAGAGCTGCCAAGCCATAAGTTTTTGAAAAACTATTCACCGCAATCATATTTTTGCCAGCCTTTACATAAGGTAAAGCGGTCGTAAAGTCTTCTGCATCTGCAAAATGATAGTAGACTTCATCCAAAACCACGATAACATGATTCGGAATATTATCCATTAATTTATCAATCTTCATTTTTGAAATATACGTTCCAGTCGGATTATTCGGACTTGTAATGAAAATTAATCGGGTATTTTCATTAATTGCATTTAGAATTGCATCTGTATCCAAATCGTAATTCGGCATCGTCAACGGAATATCAATTACCGTTGCACCATTCCAACCAGAAAACATCGTGTAAGGCATAAATGACGGATTCGAAACGATACATTCCAAACCTTCTTTCATGAATCCTCTTGCGATAAATTCTATCGTTTCTGAACCACTATTTGTTGGAACAAAATTATCAGCGGATAACTCGTGATTATAAAAGCTGGCTAACGCATCTTGCAAACGCTCCCCAGTTCTATCCGGATAAATATGTAAATTTTGTGCCGCTGCACGAACAGCTTCCATCGCTTTTGGCGATGAACCAACCGCATTTTCATTAGATGATAACTTATAAATTTTATCTGCTTTGGTTTTTACTTCCGTTGTTCCTTTTCCGCCTTTATATTCTGGCGTTTTTAATAAATATGGTTTTAGAATTTCCTTTGGTATCATGATATTGCATTATAAATCGATTACGTTTTGCTATAATTATCTACAAATTATAACCGCTCTTTTTTTAGTAGAATATGGTTGCCTTAAATATAATTGTCATAACAAATATCGTCAAAATTACACTTTTTTATTGATGGTTCGAATGGAATGGGAAGTTTTAACTATAGAGACTGTCGTCATTCTTCAATAACTATTTTTGAAAAAAGCACTTTTTTAACATTTTTAATTCATTGATAATCAGACTTGACAGGCGGGGAATCGATGATGTAGCTTATCTGGTGAAAAAATTTGCCCTACTCTTTATTTATTATTCTTAATTTAAATCCTCTTAAGTAATTATTCTGAAAGAAACTTCCTGCTAGCTCTAGTCAAATTAACAAAATCAAAACTCAATTTCTAGCACGAACTTTTTTTATTAAACGCGGACACAATCGATATCCCATCTATTAAGTCTTTACCGATAATCAAGATCAGGTTATAATATCTACGTTTGTCCCCGAATAATTTCTTCCAGTTCACTATTTTGAGTTTTCAGCTCATCCACTAATCCTTCAATTTGACGATTCTTCAAGCGAATCTCTTCTGTTCTGATTTCTACTTGTTTTTCAAGTTTAATTTTTTGTGCTTTAATTTGATTCACGCCATTGATATAAGATAAAATAATAGCCAACAAAATACTAGATATTATTGTAAGTTTAAACCAAGTTCGTTTCCAAATGGGAAGAACAACGATAATCGTTAGCCGAATACCTTCTTCGTTCCATTTCCCATCATTATTCGACGCTTTTATTCTCAGCGTATATGTTTTGCCATCCAAATTCGAGAAGCTCACTGATTTTTGAGTACCACAATAAACCCAGTCTGAATTAAAACCTTCCAGCATATAAGCATATTGATTATCAGCAGATTGTGTAAAATTTAATGCGGCAAAATCAACCGTCAAATAATTTTGATTTGGTTTCAATGTAATCGTTCGTAAGACAGAAACGTCTTTGTCCCATAAATCTGAATTATTAAAAACCTTAATATCGGTAATGCGAATCGTGGGAATATTTGGATTAGATTTTATATTTGCAAATTTAATATAACCGTTTGTTCCACCAAAATATAACGGTCCATTTTTACTTTTGTAAGCCGTACGAACGGTGAACGAACCCGCTTGAATTCCATCCTGCTCGTTATAATAAGCCAACGTAGAAGATCTCGAATTATAAGCTACTAATCCTTGACGAGTTGCAAACCATAACCGATTATCATTTCCTGAAAGTATAGAAATAATATTCGGATCTTTCAATCCATTTTCACCAGTTATATTATCAAAGTCATCTGTTTCTGAATTGTAAGTCACCAAACCATTTTCCGTTCCTGCCCAAACCTGTCCATTTAATACTGCCAGATTAATTACTCGATTACTACAGATTGACTTCGGATTATCGATATCGTTCACATACGTCGCGAATGTAAATCGTCCATCTGAATTCATTTCTAAACGAGATAATCCCCCATAAAGTGCTAACCAAAGATTACCTTCTTCATCAAAAGCAATATCATTAATATCCGTATTTGGGAGTCTATTTCCCAAATTATCCTCTTCGAAAAATTTAAAAATTTCCGTTTGAGGATCAAATGAGACTAAACCGCTTCCCGTCGCTAACCATAGATTTCCATCTTTTTGCTTCAGAATTTTCCGGACATTTTTATTTACTAATATATTTCCGTTGGGATTTAATAATGGATAATTTTTAAATTCTTTTGTAATTGGATTAAAAAGAACAAGACCATTTCGTTCTCCTATCCAAATATTCGTAGAATCTACCTTACAGAAAGAAAGAAATTCTGTATCTGGATTAGTACTGTTGAGAAAAGATTGATACGTATTATCTTTTTGATTGTATTCAATCAGACCTAACTCTGGGCGAGAAGCAATGTAAATCACATCATCATTATATTCCAAAAGAGCAACCGTCAAAAAATTCTGTTCTTCATTGACATTGGGCAAAAAATAATTAAATCGAGCACTTCTTTTATCATATTTACTTACGCCACCAACCGTCGAACACCAAACAATTCCATTTTTATCAATAAAAATATTTTGCATTTCATTGTGAATCAAAGATGATTTCTCTGAGAATCTATTACGGTAATGTCTCGATTCCGTAATTTCATATCTCGCCTCACTTTCTTTTTCAGTTATCCTTGCCTTGATTATCGATAAGCCATTCAAGGTCGCCACCCAAACTTGCCCAAACCGATCTTCATCCAACCCCATAATCGCATTATTTGCAATCGGATTCCCAATACCTTCCTGAAAAAAAGATACAAATTTCGGTTGGAATTTTTCAGGATTTATTTCCTCATTCGAATACATAATCGATAATCCACCAGAGTGTGTTCCGACCCATAATCTATTCTTCGTATCCAAGAATAATTTCCAAATATGATTACTTTTTAAATCAAAATTCGTTTCGCCAATTTTAAAATGTCTGAAATGAAATTCATTCGGAATATCCGTTGGAATTACTAAATTCAAACCACCACTCCAAGTTCCAACCCAGAGCCATCCTCTACTATCTTCTGCAATCGTCAGCACAGCATTCGCACTAAGCGTATGTGCATTATCAGCTTCAAATTGGAACGATGTAAAAGTTTCTGTTTTGTAATCGAATAAATTCAATCCACCTTCTGTTCCTATCCAAAGTTTGCCATCGCTATCTTCAAAAACACAAAGGATATCATTGTTACTAATAGAGGACTCATCATTTTCATCATGGAGGAATCTCTTAAATTTTCCGGTGTTATAATCGTACTGATTCAATCCACTATTCAGTGTGCCTGCCCACACAAAACCTCTACTATCTTCGAATACACAGCGAATATTATTACCACTTAATGACTGAGAATTCTCTTTATTATGTTGAAAAACTTTAAAATCAAGGCCATCAAAACGATTTAAACCATTACCTGTTGCAATCCAAATAAATTCCTTTTTATCTTGAATAATTTGATTCGTATGAGCGGCCAATAAACCATCTTTAACTCCAATATTCTCAAATTCCACATTTTGTTGTGCAATAAGAAATAGAGGAATTCCTACTAAGAAAATATAAAATGATATAAGTCTTTTTAGCTTCATTACGTGCTGATAATTACTCAAATATTAAAGTATAAATAAAATGTGTATTCAGGAACTAAATAATCTGTTCGCACTTAATTACTCGTAGTTATCGGAATTGTTTTCAAAGATGCTTTCCTGAAAAACTTTATAAATTTACACCTTATCTCAAATTAAAGTAACTAAAGCTCTTAGTTTAAATTCTGCCACAAGTGTGCCAAGTCAAATATCCTCATTTTTACTACCGTATACTCGTCTCAAAATTCCATTATTATCACTCAATTAATAATAACGTGCTTAAAATTAAAAAACATCAATGCTTTTTTTTTCATAAAACATTAAAAAGTAACACTTTGATTCTGAGGTTAATATGGATTTAACGCTCCCGACTCATTTCAATTAAAATGACAAACCATCTCTTCCCAAGTAGATAGCCACTCATAATTATCCAATTTAATTATGTAAAACTTATCAAAATTTCGCATAATTTCGCATAATTATTTTCACTAATTAAAAATAAGTTTTAAAATCAGAATCCAATAAAAAAAGATTATTCTAACTTTGGAATATTAAATCATTTATCATTCAAGCAAATGGCAAATACAAATATGTGGACAGGTTCTGAAAAGTACCTGTGTGATACAGAATTAGCACAAGCATTTCATATGGCGAGAGTCCTAGGAATGCCGTTATTAATAGAAGGTGAACCAGGAACGGGCAAAACCGAATTACCCTTACAATATTCAAAAGATAACGATTTGGATTTATTCGTTTATCCTGTTGGTTCAAAAAGTACAGTAGATCAATTTGTCGCCAAATTCGATCATGTAAAGTACCTTCGAGATTCGCAAGTAGAAGTACTGAATGCAGAACGAGAGTCGAAAGGCATGATGCAAAAACTGAGTACTGGCGGACGAAACACGGAGAACTTAGACGATTATGTAAACCTTGGTCCGGGAGCCTCTGCTTATGCTTCGCCAAATTCCGTTTTACTAATTGATGAAATAGATAAAGCACCACGGGAATTTCCGAATGACTTGTTATATGCTTTGAGTCATCGTCGATTTATATTACCAGAATCGGGAAAAGTGATTGAAGCAGATGAGAATAATATGCCAGCAATCGTCATTACTTCTAACCGAGAACAGGAATTGCCAACGGCTTTCAAAGGTCGCTGTATTTATCATTATATTTCCTTTCCCGATCAAGAACTAATGAAAAATATCGTCCTAAAACATTATCCAAGTATTAATGACGAATTGCTTCAAACGAGCTTACGCATCTTTTATCAATTACGTGATATGCGTTTGGAACGTTCTCCTGCAACTCGAGAATTACTAAATTGGTTGAAATATCTAAGAACGTTCGACTTAGATGAAGCGAATGGTAAAATGACGAGTTTAGATGGAGTTGGTGTTTTAATTAAAACGAAACAGGATTTGGAACGAGTGAAAAGAAGGATGTAAAAATAATTTCAAATTTTGATTGCAATAACGATAAATCGTTTGATAAAAATATCCTGACAAACCTATAAGGTTTTTAAAACCTTATAGGTTTATTGTCAACGATTTATATTGTTTTTAAAACCTTATAGGTTTATTGTCAACGATTTATATTGTTTTAAAATACATTACGATACTACCAACTAAATACTACAATCTACT
>CAWVWD010000305.1:0-5801 GCA_963933585.1 uncultured Saprospiraceae bacterium | reverse complement strand
TCTGCAAAATAGGCTTTTGCATTTTCAATTTGCTTTGTATTCAAATCGATTCCAATGACTTTACACCCCAAATCCAGAAAAGGTTTCATATTTCCACCTTCACCACAGCCAATTTCTAAGACAGAAATATTCTTCGTGACTGGCATTACCTCGGCCACAAACGGAATCACATATTTTTCCGTGGTATAAACTTGCTCTTCAAAATACCGTTTTCGGTCTTTATGCCTTTCTTGCATGATTTTATTTTTAGTTGCTGCAAATATAGTTTTTAGATTTTACTTCGGCAAGAGCAACCAAACTTTACCATAATGATTCAACGCTCCAGAGCGTTTCTTTCCAGCTTCGCCAGTTCCACAGAAAAAATCCATTCTACCTTTTCCCTTTATTGCTCCGCCAACATCTTGAGCCGTTAGGATTCTGTATTCATGTCCGATAAAATTATTATTTTCATCCAGAACAGGCACCGCTGCCAAAAGGGTACTTCCGAGCGGAATGTAACGCCTGTCTACAGCGACCGAAACCATTGCGGAAAGCGGTACACTAGCGGCACCAGAAGGTTCTTTTTTGTCTTTATTGAAAAATACATACGACGGATTTCGGTTTAGTAAACGATTCAAACTATCCGGATTTTCAGCGGTCCATTTTTTAATGGCTTCTAATGAAATTTTGGATTTTGGAACGTGACCGGCAGCGACTAAATATTTGCCAATGCTTTTATAACGATGTCCATTTTCGCCGCCATAACTCAATAATTCCATCGTTCCGTCAGGATATTGCACTAAACCAGAACCTTGAACTTGCATCAGAAAATTATCTAATAAATCTGCAGAATAACAGATTTCTAAACCACGATTCGCCAATGCATTTTTATTATCAATCTGCTGACGAGAAGACAAGCGACCTTTACCGGTTGGTTTTCTGTATAATGGATATTTATAAATATCATCTTTTTCTTTCTGGACATTCACCACAGGAATATAATAACCGGTAATATGCATATTCCCTTGATTATCCTCCCCACACAGTTGATACGCTTTTACATTATCAAATAAATTTGTGGAATTATCACCTGCCCAATTTCTGACGGTTTGATTTGCTTTTAATAGTTGATAATCCGAAACGGATAATTTGCCTAATTGATGTGTTCTTTTTTTCTTTCGGCTAAGGTATTGATTACTAAGGTTTAAGGCTCGAAAAGTATTGTCATCTACCGAAATATCCTGAGCAAGATCGGGTTTTCTAAGCTCATAAGTTTTAGAAAATGCTAAAGCGGTAGAATCTTTTCCATCATTAAAAGTGTTAAAGTTTAGCGAATTTTCACTTTTCTCTTCTATCGCTTGTGATTTTTGGGAGTTGCAAGCGACTACTATTAGTAAACAGGTTAACACCCAAAATATTCTTTTAAACATAATTATATATATTTTGTTATACTTTGTAAATTATTAAATAACAGTATTTTATAAATCTAAGATGGATTTTTTTAGAAAAGTCATGCGTTGAAAAGTTAAATTTCAATTTTTTCTAAAGAAAAGTAATTTTTTTCCATTTGACCGTCACAAATCAAGTATTAATTACGTTAAGAAAGCAAAGCTGTACTAAAAATTTTTATTATCCTCAATTTTAGAATTAAAGCCATGGAAAAAGTCGCACACAAAGAATCCGTAAACCTCGCAAAACGTTTACAAGGAAAATTTATTGACAAAGATTGTCAAGATGTAGTAGTACTTCGTGAAGGTGATGTACAAATTGACCAAATCGGTTTCAATCTAACCTTAACATCAAAAATCGTTTGGGTTAATGATACACAATATAACTTAATTCTGGAAGAAGTTAGTGACGAAACTGCTGATGCTGGCGTAAAAGTAGGTGATGTAATGAGTGTGAAAGTTGCGGAAGTAACGGATGAATATTATATCGCAGACTGTGAATTCAATGGTCAAAGAGTAATTACTAAATTATGGTTTTCATAATTTCAAGTAAAAAAGACACGTAATTATTAAGTTATTAAAAGGTGATACTTTCAGGGAAGGTGTCGCCTTTTGTCTTTCTAGAAACTATCCTATTGACCTACTTAATCCGAATCTTGTGCCTGATTTTATCTAATCGAGTGTCCTGAAATTGAGAAAATAAAAAAACGCATATCTACGTCAAAAAATAAATAAAGCTCATTTTGTGAATTTATAATTTATGAATTGTTAATAAATAAGAATATATTGATATTAATAAGGTCTAATAAGGGAAACGTTAAATGATAATTTTACCAAATAATTTATGCTTTGGTACTTTTGATTGTTAAAACTAATCAATCTCAAAATAGTAAAAATATGGAACGAAGAAATTTTTTATCTGCAACTAGTTTAGTAGTTGCGACAGGCTTCACTTTTGGTTTATCGGCAGCATCCTCTACTTTCGATGATATGAGTTCTTATGTATCGTTGAATGAGTTTTCTAAACCTTCAAAGAAAGTATTAGATAACTTCGTCAACGAATTAGAGCAAAATTTTGGTTCACATTCTGATAAAGATATTTTGGTTAAACGGATTGCCATGCCGATTCGTATTATCAATCAATCTTCAAAGAGCGGAACGGAATATGTCATTTATAAAAATAAAGCTGGGCAATACGTAAAGCTTACGCTTAAAGACGATGTAGAAACGATTTATATCTCTAATGACCCTATTTATGCTTAAACAATTGGGCTTTCAATAATTTCCATAAAAGTTACCTGTCCACGAATTCACTACAAACCGTCATACGATTTTGCAAACTTTTGTAAATTCGTATGACGGTTTTGTTTGTATATAAAATAGAATGAGTGCAAGGCATTTTTTTTGATAATTTTAGCTATAAGGAATGTTAGTGAAATAAATTATATTTGAAATTATTATTTGTTTAATCTATTGAATATTAGTCTAATAAGATTTTATTTTCTTTTGATGATACTCTGTTAGGTCTGACAAAAGGCATTCGGTATGCTTTATGGAGTAACATAAGTAAATTTTAGGGATAAAAAATTAAGGTCATGAAATACCAATACAAATTATTAATTCTGATAAGTATTTTATCTATACTTCAGTCTTGTAAAGAAGACGAACCAATTATGTCAGAAGATGATTTTTTGGATATAAAAATGAGCGTAAATATGTTGCGTTCGGCAGATGTCGAAACACTTGACTTCTTCAAAATGCCGAATAGTGATGATTTAACAGCGATTCCTCAAGATCCACTTAATGAGTTGAACCCTTATAAGGTTGAATTAGGGCGTTATTTATACCATGAAACAGGTTTAGCTTTGAATCCAACTAAGGCGATGAGTGTGGAAACTTATTCTTGTGCAAGTTGCCATTTCGCAGCGGCAGGGTTTCAAGCCGGTCTTCGTCAAGGAATTGGAGAAGGTGGAAGTGGTTTTGGTATAAAGGGTGAAGGTCGAACACTAGATCCAAGTTACTTATCGACTGAAATCGATGTTCAACCAATTCGTACGCCTTCGGCTATGAATGGTGCTTACCAAAAAGTAATGCTTTGGAATGGTCAGTTCGGAGCAACAGGAATGAACGCCAATACACAAGCTAATTGGACGGCAGATACACCAATAGAAATGAATTATATGGGCTATGAAGGTTTGGAGATTCAGGCGATTGCTGGTCTGAAAGTTCACAGAATGGTCGTGGATACAAGCTTAATTAGCAATGCAGAATATAAAGAATTATTCGATAGTGCATTCCCGGATTTTATGCAAAATGACCGTTACACAAGCGAAACAGCTGGTTTAGCAATTGCGGCTTATGAGCGTACTTTATTGGCAAATGAATCTCCTTTTCAACGCTGGGTAAGTGGTGAGAAAACGGCATTGACAAAAGCACAAAAAGAGGGTGCAGTTGTGTTTTTTGGTAAAGGTGGATGTGGCGAATGTCATACAGGACCGGCATTAAATAGTATGGCGTTTTATGGTTACGGAATGGATGATTTGAAAGGTTCGGGAACATTTAATGTCAATCCAAATAGTGGTACTCACAAGGGTAGAGGTGGGTTTACAAAAAATCCAAATGATGAATACAAATTTAAAGTTCCTCAATTGTTTAATTTAAAAGATTCTCCTCATTATGGACACGGTTCCTCATTTACGTCTATTCGAGAGGTGATCATTTATAAAAATGAAGGTATAAAAGAAAATGGAAAGGTTCCCGGTTTTCAGTTGGCACGTCAGTTTCAACCATTAAATTTAACGGATGCAGAGATTGAAACATTGACTGATTTTATCGAAAATGGACTTTATGATCCAAACTTGATGCGTTATCAACCAGATTATGTCATATCTGGAAATTGTATTCCAGTGAATGATGTACAAGGAAAAATAGATTTGGGTTGTAATTAGAGATTCGAAGTTTATTAAATTGATAAAAAATGGAGTATTCATAAATTAGATACTCCATTTTTTTAGCCACGTATTCATAACTTGTGTGATGAGCTGTATGATGTCCTTTTTGTAGAGCTTAGACGCAATTATTTCTTCAGTTCGTCTATCGGAACTTTATCTTTTAAATCAAATAAAATCGCTTTGTTTTCTCCACTTTAAGGTTTTTTCAATGGTTTAATATCGCTTAATCCGGCAGTTGCTATAATTAGATTTTTAAGGTAAGTTAGTTTTGGTTTTATGGCTTCTGACTAAGCGTTGAACTTTTCGTTTATAGCGGGGTTTTGGTTGATTTTTAGTTTGGTCACTTCAGTTTATATTTGGATATAATTTAAATTATGATCAATCCTTATCGAATTTTACAAAAAGGCAGAGCGGCTTTCAAGGCTTCTATTTCTTCTTCTGGAATATCATTTCCTAACAATACCAAAGTATTTAATCGTTTTAGCTCAAACAATGCTTTTGGAATGGAAGTGAATTTATTATTGGCAAGAGAAAGTATTTTCAAATTTTGTAACTTCCCAAAGGATTCTGGTAAGTCTGTCAATTGATTATTATATAATTCAATGAATTCCAAATTTTCTAAATCGCCAAATGAAGCTGGTAATTCAGTCAATTGATTATCAAATATTTTCAATGTATTCAATGATTTTAGATTTCCAATATTGGATGGTAATCGAGTGATTTTAGTCTTACTAACATTCAGACGATATAAGTTTTTCAAATTTATAATCGAATCTGGCAACGTTTGAATCGGATTATTACCAATAGTTAAATATTTCAGATTTGAAAGTTTTCCAATACTTTCTGGAATCTCTTTTAATTGATTTCCTTCAACGGATAGTTCTTCTAAATTACCTAATAATGAAAGCGAACTTGGCAATGTTGTGAGTTGATTTTTACTAAGTTGAAGCGTCGAAAGGCTTTCCATTTTGCCCAAATTTTCTGGTAATCTCACCAATTGATTTTCTGACAAATTCAACGATTCTAAAGCTTTTAGTTTTCCGATACTTTTGGGAATAGTCGTCAGCTTATTAATTGATAAATTCAAGTATTTTAAATTAGAAAGGTCACCAAAGGATTTCGGTAAACTCGTCAATGAATTCATATATAAATCAACATTGGTTAAGGATTCTAACTCTCCAAAATCCTCTGGTAATTTCGTCAAACCATTTAACCACATACTAAAATCTTCTAACGCCAATAGTTGACAAAAACCATCCGGTAATTCCGTAATATCATTTTTAAACAGATTAATTTTCTTAACCGATTGTAATACGCCAATACATTCCGGCAAACGTTTCCATTGACAATTCAAGACTTCAAATGTCTCCAAATTTTCCAATAAACAAATCGAATCCATCAGGACTGAATCTTGCGGATTCGG
>CAWVWD010000304.1:0-5806 GCA_963933585.1 uncultured Saprospiraceae bacterium | reverse complement strand
CCCCGTATATTCAATTCGAATATCATTTTGATAATAACGTAAATCATATTCCCGCAGAAGCGTTGTATCTCTATCTCGAATCTTAATGCCTAAAATATAAAAAGTCGGTGCAAATGTCTTTTTTTCTGTTCGATTAAAACCTTCAATATACGACAAGCCCACCGAAGTCGAAGCCCAAACGGTATCACTTCTCACAAAGATACCTCGAACTTCATTTGACGCTAAGTATTCCGATTCTGTATAAGAAAAAATATCTTTTGGCTTATTATTTTCAATCAAGAATTTGCTTACACCACCATTTGTAGCCACCCAAATAACACCATCGTTTGCCAAAAAAATATCGGAGCAAACATTACTTGCTAAACCATCTTTCTTCCGAACTTGTGTGACTCGTTCTCCTTTCTTTAATAAAATCCCATTTCCTGCCGTACAAATGCAAAGCGTACCGTTATCCGTAATCACCAAATCATTAATTCGATAACGATACAACGGATTTCCTTTCACAGAATTCACCGTTTTCCCATTGTAAAAATACAGACCAGTGTTACTTCCCAGCCAAGCTTCTTTCTGTTTATTAACTGCAATTGCATTGACTCTATTATTCCATAATAATGTAGTTTTTAGTTGTGTATCAATAAAATATAAACCACTCGAGGAACCAACAAAAACCTCATCACCTTTCGTAATCGATAGTGATTTTATATTTTTAATATCAAAATCTTTATCAATTCCAAAACTCACTAAACCAAGGTCTGAACCGACCCAAAGATTACTTTTCGAATCTAATTCCATCGCTGTAATTCGATTGTAACGCCTTTCTTCTAAACCCGTTTCCAAAACCTGAATCGAACCATTCGGACGAAGGAAATTCACTCTTCCACTTTGTGTACCCACGAAAACGTTTCGCTTTGAATTTCCAGTAATAGCATATAAATCATTACTTGAAAGTCCATTATTTTCCTTATAAGTCAACACTTTATTATTCGATAACATATAAACACCATTTCCCAAAGTCGTCATCCAAAGATTTCCTTCTTTATCCCGCAGAACCGAAGAAACCGATTCGTTTTCCAGATAATTATTAATAACCTGTGGCTCATTTTCTATATTATCTAACAAAAATAAACCTTCACCATAACTTCCTAACCAAACACCGCCAAGCTCACTTTCTCCCAAAATCAAAATACTTGCATCTAATAATAAATCACTATTCGATAAGATTTTCTTCGGCTCAGATGGTTCATTCCATTGATAATCAATAAAATACAAATCATTTGCGTCTTTGGATTTCGCCACAACAGTTATTGCGTTAAGCGGAACAATTTCAGAAAATTCAGGTGAGAAAAAACGTAGAAAATAGGGTCTCTCATCTTTTAGTATAAATTCTGCACGGTTCGTTAAAATATGAATTTGCCCATTTTCAGCCTCAAAACAGCCTAAAACAATAGACTTTTTATTCATAGAATCAATTGGTAAAGCTGCTTGAAAATCCTTTTGCCCAATATGAATGACCATTTTATCTTTCAAAATCGCTAAGCCATCACGATGCTGAGAAAAGTATAAGTCACCTTTCGAATCTTCAAAAATTTGCATTGTCCAATGCGGCTTTTCTAATGACTTTAACAACGGAATTTGATCCGCATTAAAAATAGTATCTTGAAATAAATAGCCAAAATGACCATTATATGCTCGAAACCAAAGTCGATTTTTAGAATCTTCAAATAGGCCAAAAATCTCATTATCCGGCAAACCATCATCCATACTGAAATTCTGAAACCTCGTCCCATCAAACCTTGATAGGCCAGCCTCTGTACTAAACCATAAAAAATCCCGAGAATCCTGAAAAGCCTGATAAACAGTTGCGCTCGGCAAACCTGCTTCAACCTCAAAATGTCGAAATTTTGGAGCTTGTGCGGAAAGTTCCGTGAGTATTATAAAAAAGAATAATATTGATTTTAGATATTTCATCATTGGCTTTGGCTTATCAAAATTTTCTGAAAGATAAAAGGAAATTTTTGAATTATAAATTTACATAAAAAGGTTTTCAAATTTAAAAAATCAGGTACTTCATCAATTTTTATCAATTTTCATCAATTTTGAGTGAATTATAATTTCAATAGCGGCTATTTTAGCTATTGCAATAGTTTAAATACGTTTTGACCGCTAACCGCCAATAATCCTCAAAGAACTAAAAGTCAATATATATTAATTCATGGAACAGAATAATTTTTAATATTCTAAAAAATACTAATTTTGGATATAACTAAAACTAACTTAAAATGAAAAGCTTATTTTCAATTAAAATTATTCTTGTAACAATATTATCGTTATTTGTATTGGCAAGTTGCCAATACTTCATTGATAAAACTTCCGAAGAAGTCACAGAAACAATTGAACTTTCAGCCGTTCCTGAATGGTCAAAAAATGTTATTTGGTATCAAATATTTGTTGAGCGTTTCCGCAATGGCGACCCAACAAATGACCCAAATCGTAAAGACATCGTTGGTAATTTTATGGATTCCATTCCCGAAAATTGGAAAATTACACCTTGGACACAAGATTGGTACAAACCAGATGCTTATTTTGAAGCGTTAAACAGTAAAAAATCGTTAGCCGGTTATCCGATGGATAATTTTGGTTCAAAAGCACAACTTCGTCGTTATGGCGGAGATTTGCAAGGCGTTTTGGATAAAATAGAGTATTTGCAAGACTTAGGCGTGACTGCAATTTATTTTAATCCGCTAAATGATGCCCCTTCTTTACACAAATACGATGCTCGACATTGGCGACATATTGATAGGAATTTTGGAAATAACCCAAAAGAAGATATAGAAATTATTGCCACTGAAGTACCAAATGATCCTTCAACTTGGCAATTTACAAACGCTGATAAACTATTTCTAGAAGTTATTAAAGCATTTCATAAACGAGGAATTCGAGTAATTTTGGATTATTCTTGGAATCATACCGGAAAGGAATTTTGGGCTTTCAAAGATGTACAGGCAAAAGGCGAAAAATCCGCATTTAAAGATTGGTATGTCATTGAAAAATATGACGATATTAATACTACTGAAAATGAATTTTCTTATCAAGGTTGGGCAGGTGTTCCGAGTTTACCGGAAATTAAAGAAACGGTGGAACATGATAATTCTATTGTAAAAGCTTATGATGGCGATTTGTACAATGAAGCTGTTCGGCAGCATATTTTCAATATCTCCAAACGTTGGTTAGATCCAAATGGAGACGGAAACCCCGAAGATGGTGTAGATGGTTTTCGCTTAGATGTAGCCGGTGAAATCGGTTTAGACTTTTGGAAAGCTTACCGAAAAGAAGTTCGTTCTGTGAATCCTGATGCATATTTATTGGGTGAAATTTGGTGGGAAAAATGGCCAGATAAATTAATTAATCCGAAGCCATTTTTAGAAGGTGATGTTTTTGATGCCGTGATGAATTACCGTTGGTACCGAGCAACAAGACATTTTTTTAATGAATCGCCGAATAAAATTCGAGTTTCAGCATTTGTCGATAGCTTGGAATCGTTCCGTTCTGATTTGCGAGAAGCATCAACTTATGCGATGATGAATCTTACCGCAAGCCACGACGTTCCTCGTTTTTCAACGTCTATTTTTAATAAAAATCAATATAAAGTGGGGACGAATCCTTCCGGAGAAAACGATTATAAAATTCATAAGCCAGACGCGACGACTTACGAAATTATGAAACTGATTTTGGTGCAACAATTCACTTATATCGGTTCACCACATATCTGGGCAGGCGATGAAATGGGAATGTGGGGAGCAGATGACCCAAATTGTCGAAAACCGTTGATTTGGAAAGATTTGGATTTTGAATCAGAAACATATCATCAAATTAATAATTTCAAACGTCCAGTAGATGAGGTGAAATTCAATGATAATCTGTTCGATTTTTATAAGAAATTGATACGAATTAGGAAAGAAAATTACATCTTAGTAAATGGAAATATTGAATATTTAACGGTTGATAATGAAAACGAAATATTGGCGTACAGCCGTTTTAATAAAAAAGAAGAAGTAATTACCGTGTTTAATACAAGTAATGAAGCGAAAACGATTGAAATTATTAAAAAAGGAAAGAAAGATTATAAGGATATTTTGAATAATGAAAAAGTGACGAATAATGGTAATAAAATCTCGCTCACGTTGAAGGCAAAAAGTTCTGTAATTTTGAGATAATGAAAACCACAAAAAACAATTAAGGATAACTATAGTTTCTATTATTTTGATTCCTTAATTTTGTCCTAATAGAGTATAAAAGACGTCCTATTATTGTGATTATAGATACGTAAAATTTAATTTAATTAAAACCAAATATAGTAAATTATGAAATTTAAAAATATTTACGGTAAAAGTTTATTATTGCTGCTTTTTATGAGTTTAGCAAGTTGGACTTTTGCCCAACGAACCATCACCGGAACAGTCACCGATGCTGAAAATGGTGAATTACTTATCGGTGCGAATGTCGCAATCGTTGGCACTACAAATGGGATAATAACTGATATTGATGGTAAATATTCCTTGGAAATATCGGAAGATGCAACGACTTTATCTTTTTCTTATATTGGTTATAAATCGATAGAATTACCAGTTGGAGCTTCTAATATCTTGGATGCTCAATTGAGTTTTGGCGAAGATTTACAAGAAATTGTGGTAATCGGTTATGGCGAGGTAAACCGTAACGATGCAACTGGTGCGATTCAAACAATTTCTACTAAAGACTTTAATAGCGGTGCAATTACGTCTGTACAGGATTTAATCGTTGGAAAAATAGCTGGGGTAAATATTACGCCGAGTACTGGTCCTGGTGGCGGATCTTCGATTTCGATTCGAGGAACGTCTTCTTTAAGTGCATCGAATGCACCGCTGATTGTCATTGATGGGATTCCGATTGAGAATGCTGGAACTGGTGGAGGAAGAAACTATTTGAACTTTGTGAATCCAAATGATATTGAAACTTTGACGATTTTGAAAGATGCTTCTGCAACGGCTATTTATGGCTCTCGTGCTTCTGGTGGTGTAATTTTGATTACAACAAAGACAGGGAAAAGTGGTGGCAAATTAAACGTTAATTATAGTGGTAACGTTTCTATAAATCAAGCAATCGCAACGGCGGATGTTTTGACGGCGGAGGAATATCGAGTACTCATTATTGATAAATATGGAGAAAATAGTAGTCAAGCAAATCTATTAGGAACTGAGAATACAGATTGGCAATCCGCAATCTTTCAAAATGCTTTGGCGACAGATCATAATGTTAATTTATCAGGCGGAATTAAAGGTTTGCCTTATCGTTTCTCAGTGGGTTATACAGACGTGGATGGAATTTTAATTGGTGATAATTTCAATCGTACCACTTTAAATTTGAATGTGAATCCTCGCTTTTTTAATAACACATTACAGGTTAATTTCAATACCAAAGCGATGTTCAGCAATAATAATTTTGTTGACGGAGGTGCGATTGGAGCAGCAAATGCTTTTGATCCGACCCAACCGATTTTGGATGAAAATAGTCCGTATGGTGGTTATTATACAACCACAAATAATCAAGGTTTACCGAACGGTTTAGCGCCAACGAATCCATTGGCTTTATTAGATCAAAATTTGCGTCAAGATCAATCCAATGTTAGTCGATACGTCATAAATGGTTCGATTGATTATCGGATGCCATTTTTGAAAGAATTAAGGGCGAATTTGAGTTTGGGTTATGATGCTGCTCGTGGAGAAGGTCAAGTTATCGTAGATGCTCAAATGCCTTATGCCGCAATCGA
>CAWVWD010000303.1:0-5808 GCA_963933585.1 uncultured Saprospiraceae bacterium | reverse complement strand
ATACCAATAGGGTCCGCTTCTGGATGAAATTGCGTTCCAAAAAATTCTCTTGAAAAACGAATCGCCATGATTGCACGTTCTAATTGAACGTGAGGACGAATCTTTTCTAAAACTAATATTTTTGCACCAATTTCATTAATTGCTTCTACATTTGGCTTCAATACTTGCCAATGTCTAAAATCTGCCACATGAAAAGGATCCGGCAAAGAATTTAAGTAAGCATCTGCTTCGCCATCTTCTGTTTTGTGAACAGGAAATGTACCGAAAGACATAGAACGACGAGGATGTATTTCCGCTACTCGAAAATGATTCGTAATCATCTGAAAAGAATGACAGATAAAAAAGGCATATTTTTTCATCGAACTTCCCGATAAATTGTGTGCCCAAAGCTTATCAATCAAGTTATAATATTGTACATCCCAAATACCATCCCCTTCTAATGGATCACCAGGTCCACCAGAAGAAATATAAACATCCCAACTTAAATCAGGAATTTCATTTTTGAAACGTACCTCAAAAACTTGCCATTCTATTTCATCCTTGAAATCTTTCACGATCTCTACAATATTCGCCAGTCCCAAATTTGGGACGTTATTATTCATGTCTAAAACTGCAACTCGTACCATATCATTGATTGTTGAACTGGTATAATAATTTGATTATCAACAAGTAATAATCAAACCATCATACCAGTTATAACAATTTATAAAGATTTCGCCTGACTAGCCCAATCGTCACGTTTTCCACGACCTTTGAATGCGGACAATAACGAATCTACTAAATCATATTCTGTATCGGTCATTTTGCCAACTTGTACAAAAGTGTAAATTCCGATTTCGTTTAAAATTCCTTCTAATTTTGGTCCAATACCTTTGATTTTTTTCAAATCATTTTTATCAGCAGCCTTCGCAGTTCCTATATTTGCTAATAAAGTTGCTCTTGCATCTTTGCCTTCAACTTTCTTAGCTGTATTTTTAGCCGCTGCCTTTTTAGGTATTACCTTTTTAACAGCTTCTTTAGTTTCAGCTTCGTCGTTACCATTACCTTCCTCGAATAATTCTTCGATTTCCTCAATGATTTCTTCGATTGCTTCCTCTGCTAATTCTTCAACAAATTCAGGATCCATTACTTTCGCAATTTGCTCTTCTGTCAAACCTTCCAGCTGTTCAGCAATAGCACCTTCTAATTCGTCTTCCATAACTGCTAAAATTTCATTCGCAATTATACTTGCAGGATTCTCTTCGATTTTCTCAATTTTCATTTCACCACCGAAAACACCATTCTCAACGAACATTCCCCAAGTTAAATTATCTATCGCATCGTCTTGTTCTAAAGCTTTTTCGATAGCAAACTCAGCAGAGTTCTGAACAACCCAGTCAAAATTTTCTTGACCAACAGAAGTTAACTCCGCATCCGGAGCAGGATTACAGAAATCAATTGCGTAAGGAATACCGTCCCGAACTGCAAACTCTACCGTATTGAAATCATAACCTAATGCTTCACATAAACGGACTACATAATCTTCAATGGTCGCTAAAGTTCCAAGATTTGGTTTAGCATCTTGTACATAACGTAGGTGATGCGGGTTGCGTGGCTCGTAAGGCATCACACGAACTCTTCCGCCTACATAATAACAACGGTAATATTCCTCAAAGTCAATGTTCTCTTGTAACATCATTACCAATTGATCCGTGTCATCATAAGCTTTGAAAAGCTCATCTGGATTCTCCACTTTGTAAACAGATTTCCATCCGCCACCAGAGTGAGGCTTCATGAATGCAGGAAAACCAATATGACTGAAGATAGATTCCCAGCTTATTGGGAATTTCAAATTACGGAAAGATTGGTCAGTCGTATCGTCTGGACGCTCTTTCGACGGCAATAACACAGTTTTTGGTACAGGAACTCCAACTTTTAATGCTAAAGCATTATTAAAAAACTTCTCATCCGCTGACCACCAAAAAGGATTATTAATAACAGTAGTTCCAGTGATCGCTGCATTCTTCAAAAATGCACGATAAAAAGGAACATCTTGAGAAATACGGTCAATGATAACAGCGTAACCAGAAGCCTCCCCCTGAATCACTTGATCCACAGTTACAGGTTCCGCTATAACACCATCTACATTCATTGCATTTACTTTATCAATAAATGCCCAAGGGTACGAATCCTCCATCCCGAATAATATGCCGATTTTTTTCATTGGTTCTTTGATTGTTCTAATTGTTTAATTATTATAATGATTCAGTAAATTAATAAAATAATCACAAAACAATTTTTTATTTTAATATAGTGTCATTAAAACACTTTGGATTTTAATTCTAAAAAAAAGCCTGTAAACAGACTTATATACGTGTTTAAGTATTTTGATTTATAGTATAAAGGCAGTCCATGAAAGTGATTTTATAAAAAGTTCACTAAATATATAAAAAAACTCATGAACCTTCATGCCAAAATACCTCTAAACCTTGTATAATTACATTTCAGATAAATAGTGTGGGAACATTTCACGCCATAAAGGCCAGTCATGTTCTTGCCATCCTCTCTCATCGTACCAATGTTCAATATTTTTGCTATTCAAAATATTTGACAATTCTTGATTTGATGGGCGACAAATATCCCATTCTGATGTTCCTAAGATAATCTTCATATCCCACAATGCAGGATTATTAGAATTTGGAAGAAAATCAACAGGATTATTATAATAAACATTATCGTCATAATAACCATCCATGAATGACGTAATACTGAATGCACCACTCATCGAAATCATGTGAGAAACTAACTCAGGATGACGAAAAGCGAAGTTCGCAGCGTGGTAACCACCAAAACTACAGCCAGCAACAGCAACTTTACCAGCAGGCGTATTCCAACGTACACGTTCTACTAATTCATCCATAATTGCCTTATCATAATAAATATGATTTTTCACTTTTTCAGCAGGATGAATTCCTTTATTATACCAGCTTAAATCATTTACAGAATCCGGACAGTACAACGTAACCATTCCTTGTTCCACGAACCATTTCGCAGATTCAATTAATTTGAAATCCTTCGCTTCATAAAAACGACCCATTGTCGTTGGGAAAATAATCACAGGATAACCACTGTGACCAAATACAGACATTTCGATGTCTTTTCCTAAATTTGGCGAATACCACTTATGATGTTGTTCTTTCAATGCTTGTTGATTTTTAAAAAATCTTATTAATACTGTTCAGATTAATATGCCTTCGCACAATCAATCATTATAATGTCAAATTTCGCCCCAAAAGTAATACGAATCTTTTGTTCAACCAAACATTAATTCATTATAACTTATTGATTTAAAATGATTTACAGATTCCAAAAGCATTTTTATTATTGTAATAAAGGAAAGATACCAAATTCTATTTTGTTGCGAATGGTAAAAAAAAATAATTGGACGACTTAAGGGAAGTTATCGGACGAATCTTCGGAATTTTTTTATTCCTTTTTTAATAATAAATTAACAACAAATGAAGAAAAATAAATAGTTTTCTCCATAAATATACATTTATATTTTTCAAGAACAAACTATAAAAATTAGTTTGCAGCCGTAGTTCCGACCTTATTTCTTGATGAAACTCACCTACGATACAAACGGACGGGTTATTGGTAAAAAGAGAAAGTATATTGAAGCAACTTATTTATTTTGCTTTACTAGATCTGATTGAAACGCTTCACAAACTCATTATAAATGAAATAGCATAAGATTTATTCGATTTTTAATACTTAGTAGTAAGTCAACACATCTTAAAAGCAAATATATTTAAGGGCCCAATTATCATAAAAAAACAGGAATGACTTCCCTTTCTATCGGTTCATCGTTCCTGTTCTTCCATAAAATATAATCTATATCTACTTATAAAGAAATCATTTTTAATCCCATTAAATGTTTTTCTTGTTCAGAAATACTTCCAAAACCTAAAATCCCACCAGTTGCTTTTGCGACTTGTTGCGCAAAGCTTCTCCAGCTTTGTACCAATTCCATTGCAAAATCAGCATCTATTTTTGCTAAAATCACATTCATTTCAGTTAAAGCACCTTCTAAGCTGGAAAGACGCTCTTGCGTTCCTTTATCATCATTCAAAAGACTTCGCAATTCTTCGCTGAAGTAAGAATCTGCAATTTCATAATAATTGAATAACGAGTCTTTCCCTACTTCTTGACGGAAATTCATTACTTTTTTTGCCCAAGCAGTTTCTTTTTCTTCAATATTACTGTCTGCTGATGCGATCAATACTGCAATCATTGCGGGTGCTTGATACAATGATTTTGCTTCTAAATCTGTTAAGTTACTAAATTCTTGAATCTTCAACATGATAAATTATTATGACTTATTGAACTAATTTCACTAGAATTGTTAGCTCATTTGTTAGTAATTTCATTTAAATAACAAAAGTAAGTATAAATTTTATGGCATCATATGAAGAGGAGTAAAAAAGATATTTCGGTATGATTTTACTTCAGTTATTCAATAATCAAAAACGATATAAAATATGTTATTAAAAAATATAGAAAGTATTCCATCATTTATTGCAGGTGATGAAACTATTTTAAAAGAAATCTTGCACCCTACTAATGATGGAATCAATATTCCGTATAGCATTGCATCTGCAAAGGTAGAAATTGGTAAAAAGTCATTGCCACATCAATTAAAAGGTTCAGAAGTCTATATTATTACACAAGGAAAAGGCGAAGTACATATTAATGATGAAGTTGCTACAATTTCCAAAAATCAATTCGTTTATATTCCTCCGAATATGACTCAATGGATTGAAAATACAGGAGAGGAAGTTTTAGAGTTTCTTTGTATCGTTCATCCTTTTTGGCAACCAGAAGAAGAAGTTATTTTGTAATAAAAAACCTATAAGCGTTTGAAAACCTTATAAATTTAAGCGTTAAAAATTGCTAAAAAAAAGAGGTCGAAACTACGAATAGTTCGACCTCTTTCTATTTTAGTAATTCCTATTTTCACCCAAAATGAAAATAAGAATACTAGTTATTTACTAAGGCTTTTTAACCTTTTTCTTTCCTTTAGTTTTCTCTGCTAATTTCACAGCTTCTACAACGTTGATAACGCCGCCAGTTCTTGAAAGTTCAGAAAGTTTCACCATTTCGTCAGAGCCTGGTTTGTTTACGTCCTCGTCCATAACTATTGCTGATTCCATGATAATTGATTTCACTTGTGCAGCAGTCAACGCAGGATAATAAGAGCGTAATAAAGCAGCAACACCAGCAACTACTGGAGAAGCCATTGAAGTTCCACTCATTGAACGGTAATCAGACTGAGGAACAGTTGCATATAAATCTACACCAGGTGCAAATACATCAACTTGTTCTTGACCGTAATTAGAGAAAGTCGCTAAATCGTTTCCACCTTTACCCCAGTTTGAAGCACCAATTTCTAACCAGTTAGCAGCTTCTTTTCCTTTTTTACCTAATAAGTCATTCGGGAAGTTACCATCTACATCATTATTTTGAGCAGAGTTACCAGCAGCATGCACTAATAATACATCTTTTTTACGAGCGTATTTGATTGCTTTCTCAACGCTTTTCTCATCATAAGAATAACTTTTCCCAAAACTCATATTGATAACAGAAGCACCGTTATCTACCGCATAAATGATTGCATTCGCAACATCTTTGTCACGCTCATCACCATTAGGATCCGTACGAACAGCCATAATTCTAACATTATCAGCCACACCATCCATTCCAACATCGTTTCCACGAACTGCACCAATAATACCGGCAACATGTGTACCGTGATCCGCGTGAGGGCCT
>CAWVWD010000302.1:0-5819 GCA_963933585.1 uncultured Saprospiraceae bacterium | reverse complement strand
GCAGATGGAACTGGAATTCGGGACGAATGGTATGATGGTTCCGCAGAAATGGAAACGGTTACTTCTAAACCAGAAGTTCCTTTTAAATGGGAACGAATCAATGAAGATACGATTAAAATGAAATTTGATGATGCTCAAGATTGGGACGAAGTCAATTATGAAATCACTTTCTTTCAAGGTGGATACGAAGTTATTTATGATAAAATAGTCATAAAAGGAACGGAAACGTTTTGGGAATGTGAAGAACCAGTTTATAAAGCGATTGTCAAACCAGTTTCGCTTGCACGAAAAATTGGAATGGTTATTTTATTTTTAATTGTGATTATTACCTCATTAGTAATGTGGTTGCGATAGTTTCTTTCTGCAGGTTTTTTTAATTACTTGGCTCTGCCAATAATTTTGAATTAAGATAATTCGTAGGTAATTTTTTCTAAATCTGCGAGAGATTACTTTTAATAATTTATTGCGTCCTTTAGTAGCACTTAATATGATTCTATTTGTAGCACTTTATATTGGTTAAGGTGTAAATCGTATTAATACGGTGAATATTCATGGAAATGGACAGCAAATTTTTTAGATAATTAGCTGGTTATCAGATTTGACAGGCTTTTAAAACCGGTCGAGTCTTTATGAAAAAAAGACCTCAATTTTATATTGACAATCAAAAAAATATGAAAGAATTTTTATCTATTGCGAAGAATTATAAAGTCATTTTTTTGGATTCTTATGGTGTTGTTAAAAATCATAAAGGATTGATTCCTAATGTTCAAGGCACAATTGATGAATTGAGAAGACAGGGAAAAATTATTAGAATATTAACGAATGATGCATCTCGAAGTGCTGAACAACAAGCGATTAGATTCGAAAATCAAGGTTTAAAAGGACTTCATTCTGGAGAAATTATTACTTCAGGAATGATGGCAAAAATGTTTTTGCAAAATAAGATAAAGAGTGGGAGAGTAGCTTATCTTGGGACGAAAAATGCCGCACAATATATTTTACAAGCAGATTTGGAAGCCGTCGCTGTCAGCGATATTGACTTAGAGAATATTGATGATATTTCAGCAATGGTTTTTCTGGATGATGAGGGTTTTGATTGGAATACAGATATTAATAAAACGGTCAATTTATTACGAAAAAAGAAAATCCCCGTTATTATTGCAAATTCTGATAAATTATATCCTGTTGCTAGGAATGAGGTGTCAATTGCCACTGGAGGAATTGCGAAATTAGCAGAAAGTATTCTAGGTCGAAAATTCATTCATTTCGGAAAACCAGATACGCAGATGTTCAATTATGCTTTTCAGAATATTAATGCAATTGGAGATTATGAAAGAAGTGATATTTTGATGGTTGGCGATACTTTGCATACGGATATTTTGGGTGGAAATAAATTTGGTGTTTCAACGGTCTTGGTACTTTCAGGAAACACGAGCAAACGCAATTATGAAGTCAAGATAAATTCTTCGGGAATTATTCCGGATTATATTTGTTCGTCGATTGTAGATTAAAAGTAATGATTAACTTGACTTACTATTTAGGAATAATCAATATTTGACAATCAAGCTGGAGCTTGATATCACGTTATTAAAAATCAAGAAATAATGATACTAAGTACAACAGATAATGTTCCGGGAAGGGAAACGATACAAATTTTGGGTATTTCACAAGGTAGTACGGTTCGAGCAAGAAGTGTCGGACGAGATATAACGGCAGTTTTTAAGAGTTTAATTGGTGGCGAAATTAGTGAATACACGATTTTGTTAGCCAAGTCTCGTGATCAAGCGATTGAAAGAATGGTGATGGATGCGGAGGATTTAGGCGCGGATGCAATTATTAATGTTCGCTTTCAAACGGCAATGGTCATGCAAGGTTGTTCAGAGATTTTGGCTTATGGAACGGCTGTGAAACTGGGATAAAGTAATTCTAAGTGCCGGCTTGTAGTTCAGAAATTTTGACTTTCAAGCGGGCACTTAGACTTTCTTTATCTCAATTTTTCCAAAAGTGGTTTTACCATTTTTGTCCATTCCTCATAACCTTTTGCATTCAGGTGCAAACCATCTTCTATGAAAATTTCTTTTCGAATATAACCTTCTTTATTCAGCATTACATCAGCAGTTTCTAAGTAATAATAATCTTCGTTGGATTCACAAAATGTTTTGATTTGAGTATTTCCTTTCTTGAAATCTTCCCACATATTCCATCGAGAGATAGACGGTTTCATAGATAAATAGACGATTTTTACTCGTTTAAAATCAGCCTTAATATGACGACATAGGTTTTGGACAGAATATGCCACATTGACTGGTTCTATACCTTCTGCAATATCATTTTCACCCACATAAATCACGACGATTCGAGGTTTGTAAGGTGTAATAATTCTATCATAAAACTGACTAACTTCTGGAGTCGTCGCACCACCAAAGCCACGATTTAAGACTTTCATCGGCTGCATATCTTCTGATAAAGTAGTCCACATTCGGATGCTTGAACTACCGATAAATAGAATTTCCTTAGTATTAATTCCATTTTCTTTATCTTGCTGTTCAAATGCTTTAATCTCCTGTTCAAAACGCAAATTTTCTAATTTTGCTAGGTTATTATGAATCGGTGGACAAGCTTGAAATACGAATGCCGTCAATACAATTATTAATAATTTTATTTTCATAATGTGGTCGGTAAAAGACCGGATAGATTTTCAAAATCTGTCAGGTCTGATTATTAATTAGTGATCAATTAAAAAATTAGTTTTTACAATTATGCCACAAGAACGACTTAGCCGCTTTTCAAGTATTTTAGCAATTTTCCTTTTTGCCATGTCGGCCGTATCATTTTTTCAAAATAATCAATTCCTGCACGGACTTATTTTGCTGACAATCAGCTTCTTTAATATTATCATAATTGTTTTTCCGAAAGATAAAAAGAAAGTTGTTTTTGTAACGCTGAATTTATTAAATGCGACTGCTGCTGGAATTACAGCTTATGATTACGTAACAAAAGGAAATTCTTATATTCAGTATATTTGGATGCTAACAACTCTCATTTTCTTTGTGTTTTCTATCTTCCTCTTAGTAAAAAAGGATAGCTTAAAAAGTCGGAAAGGTTTATAAAGATATAAATAATTGATATTAATTTTCAATTTTCAAAATCTTCGTTTATAGATGACCTATGATGGTAAGTTATATAGATAAAAGGATAAGAGTTGTAGGGTTTATATCAATTGTATCGTCACTTTAGTGTGGTGATAAAAGGAGTCATTTCAGATTTGGACTTTCGTCCAATATCATTGTATCAATAAGTTCCGATGCTCAATTGCCCATTTAAGTAAGGCATTTTGTTGACCGGTCAACTCTAATTTTTTACCAATATTACTTCGGTGATTGGCCACCGTTTTCGGGCTAATAAAAAGCATATCTGCAATTTCTACACTCGTTTTTTGACGAGCGATAAGTTTCAAAATATTGATTTCGTGTTTGGTTAATTTTTCTAATAGTGGATTTTTATTCGCATTATGTTTAATCAAATATTGTCTTAAGTTAGGGTTCACATACGTTTGACCTTTAGCGACCGTCTGAATTGCATCCAAAATTTCTTGTGTACTACTTTCCTTTAGTAAATAGCCTTTTATACCAATTTCTAATGCTTTTTTCAAAAGTGTTTCATCCTTAAAAAGCGTGAGCAAAATAAAATGAGTTGAGATGTTTTCTTTTAACAATGCTTGAGCAACTTCTAAACCGGTGAAGTATGGCATTTCAATGTCTAAAACCGCAACATCTGGTTGAATATTGCGGATTTTTTCAAGTGCTTCTTTTCCATCTTCTGCACTACCAACCCATTGAATATTTTGACTTTCTTTCAATAAATCTGCGACACCCTTCCGCAAAATCGGATGGTCGTCAGCATTAAAAACTCGAGTTTTCATATTTCTTGTATTGATATTTTCAACTAAAAATCAACTAAAAATCAACTAAAAATTAACTAAACCTTGATTCTGGGCTATTGCTCATCGGTTAGGCTTTGCTTCTCTTTTTGACAAAAAGAAGCATGATTTTTAACCGCCAAACATTATCTTGACTTAATGAGATTTCAATATAAAAACAAGATAACAGCCTAAATAAATTTGTTATGAAAAGTAATATAGTACGTTTACTCTTGTTGAGGTATTGATATTGTTTAAACGGGAAATTGGAGCAAACAATATCAATACGACAATACTTAAATACCATTTTATCTTAATCCATTTTAATTCCGTAAGCGATTTTTGAGGACGCTGGTTTTGAATGCGAACCATATCCCAAGAATGAACCCGAATTAAAGTAATCACTGGATTGCATAGTCCAAAGTGATAAATCTCTGTCTGCACCCGAACCTTTATCATTCCAGATTAAATTACCAATGTTAATCCGTGCGGTTAAATCTGAAAGAATACAAACAACTGCGGTCAAAGGTGGCTGTGTATAAGAAGCCGTCACAACTGTTCCCATTGCGACATAACCTGCTGGTGGAATCGGTTCCCAAAATGCACCATCTTGATTACCGCCTGAACCTGTATCTTTCCAAACTAAACGGTAGCCGGTTGGATAAGCAACTGCACCTTTTACTAAACTCTGCACAACCATTATGGAACTTGTTGGAGCGTCATAGCCATTTTTTGCAAGATGACCAACTGCCAAAAATCCTTCTGGAACAACTGGCGACCACGTTGATAAATCTACATCACTACCAGTTCCTTTGTCAGAATAAACATGATTAAACGAATTAACTTGCAAAACGTCTACCACCATAATCGAATAACTCACAGCTGAATTTGACGGTTTAACATACGAGGCATAACTGAAAAACGAACCCGAACTAATTAGCGTAGCACTCGAAGCTTGTAAATTCCAAAGTGATAAATCACTAGACGCTCCCGAACCCTTGTCATTCCAAATTAAATCACTAATATTTTCTGCCCATAATAAATCATTTCTAAGACAAACCACTGCTGTTAAAGGTGGCTGCGACCAAGAAGCTGTCACGACAGTGCCCAATGCAGAATAACCCGCTGGTGCAATCGGTTCCCAAAACGCACCATCTTGATTACCGCCTGAACCTTCATCTTTCCAAACTAAAGTATAACCAGTCGGATAGGCGATTGCACCTTTTACCAAACCTTTTACTACAGTCATTGAAGTATTTGGTGCTTCGTAACCATTTTTCGCAAGATGGCCAAGTGCAAAATATCCTGAGGGTAGAACAGGTGCCCATATCGATAAATCCATATTACTGCCAGTTCCTCTGTCCGAATAGACATGTGTAAATTCAGATACCGATGCAAGTTCTAAACTACCCATTTGAGCTTTCACCGATTCTGTGGCAAATAGTTGTCCTAATATTAAGGTACAAACTGCTAAAATTTTCATTCCTGTTTTCATATGTTTTTAATTTTAATACATAAAAATTTATTTCTATGTATAAGTTTACACTTACTTTTACTTTGAAGTTTTATAGTTTTATTGTGATTATACAACACCTTTTCGGAAATTATTTTGTTTTCTAATTGGCAACCATTTCATCTTTTTAAGATGCTGAATTCAATCCTTGTTCCCGAAGGTTCGTTTTTTGTAATCTTCATTTTACCACCGATTGAAGTCAATCTTTCATGCATCGTTTTTAATCCTAAACTTTTTGATTTTGCAATTGCTAATTCATGGTCAAAGCCTTGTCCGTTATCGAAAATCATAATCAATGTTTCTCGCTCTTTATTTTCACTAATAACTTTCACAGCCGTTGCATTAGCGTGTTTTACGATATTATTCAATGCTTCTTGAATTGCACGG